>JANMHA010000087.1:0-27815 GCA_031374925.1 Pirellula sp.
ACCCATGACCTCTTCCTTACCAAGGAAGTGCTCTACCACTGAGCTACAGCAGCTTGCGAGGGAGAGCGGGTGAAGGGAATCGAACCCTCGTATTCAGCTTGGAAGGCTGCTGCTCTACCATTGAGCTACACCCGCAATACCATCAACTCTAAACATTTGAAGTTGCGCGAATTAAAAATGGGAGGTGTAGGATTCGAACCTACGTAGGCGTAAGCCATCGGATTTACAGTCCGACCCCTTTAGCCACTCGGGCAACCTCCCTTGAAAAAAGCACAATTTCTGTTCAAAACCAAGAGCCGGCGAAGGGACTTGAACCCCCGACCAGCTGATTACAAATCAGCTGCTCTACCACTGAGCTACACCGGCAATTAATAGGAACGCCCCTCAAGGCTAATATTTCACCTTTCCAGAGTCGCACTAGTGTACAGACGGTCGAAACGACTGCAAGACGACTTTTGAGGCCTTTGCATGTAGACCTTTCGCCCAACGGCTGGGTTCGCCACAGTTTCCCGGATAAATGGCTAAAGCTAGCCAATCGCTCAAAATGCATTTTCGTGTTCAAAAAATGGGTCCAAGCAGGACCTGGATAGCAAAACGACGGAAAGTCAACTGGAATTGCGGCCCGGAGTGGCTTAGTTTTTGCCGTCGGGGTTCGTCGAGGTAAGCCGGGGGGGTGGGGCGATCAAGTCTTCAAAACCTTCGCAACGCTTAACAACAGATCTCCATGCGAAAACGGCTTTTGGATAAAGCTCGCGAATTCGCCGAACATTTTTTGACTTGCCTGGGAATTGCTAATGTAGCCTGACATCATCAAAACTCGGATGCCCGGCTTCAGCTTCAGGGCCCGCTCAACGAGCTGAGGTCCCTCTATTCCCGGCATAACCACATCGCTTAGCAGCAAATCAATCGCCTGCGAAGGGTCTGCCAAAATCGGCAACGCTTTGTTTCCGTCCATGGCAGTTAAGACTTGGTAACCAGCACCCGACAAGGCCGTGTATGCAAACTGGCGGACAGAATCATCATCTTCCACCAACAGTATGGTTTCGCCTCTCCTTTCAGAAATCAAGCGTCGCGAGTCTTTCTGATGCCCGAAACTCGTTCTCTTTTCTACGACAGAGTTTCTCAATTGCGGCAGATACACTTGGAACGTGGTCCCTTTACCAAGCTCGCTTGACACCTCAATCTGCCCACCCGATCGCGTTACCACACTATGAACAGTTGCGAGCCCAATCCCCGTGCCGCTCCCTACGGGCTTGGTCGTAAAGAAAGGTTCAAATACGCGTTCCAGCACTTCTTCGGTCATGCCGCATCCCGTGTCCGACACAGTCAACAGCGCAAAGCCACCCGAGTCGATCCCCGATTCGTTTGAAACCCCCACTTCGTCCAGTTCTACATTCGAGGTCCGGATTGAAATCCTGCCACCTCCGACCAGGGCATCGCGTGCATTGATGACGAGATTCATGACTATTTGAGAAACTTGACCCCGCTCCGCCCAGATTCCGTACAACGTTGGGTCGAGCGACATTTCGACCGTTACCCCACTGCCTATCAGGCGTTTAAGCATCGTCATGTTTTCCGCGATCAGAGAGTTCAAATCGAGCGTCTCTGGGCTTAATACTTGCCGTCGGCTGAACGAAAGCAACTGTCGCGTGAGATAAGTTGCGTGCGCGCTGGCCGAACGAATTTCTTGAAGAAGTTCCCACGATGGATCGGACTTGAGAGTGCGGTGCATCAACAGACTAGCGTATCCATCAATCACCGTAAGAATGTTGTTGAAGTCATGGGCGATGCCGCCGGCAAGTTGCCCGACCGCCTCCATCTTTTGTGCTTGACGGTGCGTTTCTTCCCTGTTTCTTTGGCCAGTGACATCCATGGAAACGCCCACGAAATGAATGAGACAACCTCTTTCGTCGCGAACGGGCGTGATCAGCATTGCATTCCAAAAAGGAGTGCCATCCTTGCGATAATTAAGCAATTCGACCGTACAGGACCGCTCAGCTTCGATCGCTTCACGCATGCGTTTTACCCCCCGTGGATCCGTGTCTTTGCCCTGCAAAAAACGACAATTTCGCCCAAGTATTTCGGCCTCTGGGTAGCCTGTAATCCTTTCAAAACCAGGGTTTACGTAAATAACGGGGCTATCTGGCTGATTCGGGTCTGTGATAACGATCCCCTGAGGCACTGCTTGTATCGCTTGATTTCGTAAGCGAAGAGCCTCTTCGGCCAGCTTGAGATCGGTGATGTCGATCAAAGCGACGAGGCATTCATCTACCTTTGGCGAAACAATCCCTTCTAGTCTAACAAACCGCGGTGAAAGGTCTTCCAGTTCCAACTCTAACTCACAAACCTGTTTCGCTTCGGACGCGAAGACTTGCAAAAGAAAATCGGCAAAAGTCAGCCTGTCTGATTGGACCACGAAAAGAGCGAAACGCCGTGCATGAAGCTTGGTGCGTTCAAGACCCATCATCTTGGCGCCGGTGAGATTCACCAGCAAGATTTCTCCCTTTGCGTCGAAATTAAAGTAGCCCACCGGTGCAAACTCAAAAAGACTGGTGTAGCGTTCCAGAGCGCGTTGTCGCTCGGTCTGAGCATCGACCAGTTCTTCGTTTTGTATCTTGAGCTCGATCTGGTGGACTTGCAGTTCGTGCATGAATCGATGCAGCTCGGCTTCGTTTTGAGGTAGGGCCTCAAATGGATTTGCCTCCAAGACAGCAACGGCCTTTCGTCGCAACTGGATGGCTTCACTTTCTGATTCGGAGCTCATTTTCCGTTCTCAATTCACTCTGCGTTTGCTGGCATAGAGTTCGGCTTCGAGTTTTTTGACAACGGTCATGTCTGTGAACGTAATGACGATGCCACTAATTCGATTGTCGAAAGTGCGGTAGGGCATTAGACGCGTGGCAAACCATCGCCCGCCTTGAGAAACAAGCGATTTGTCCAAAGGAATGAGTGTTCTCAAGACTTCGCGAGCGTCGTTAGCTAGGTCAGGATAGATAAGACTAATGGCCAGATCAGTCACAGGTCGTCCAATATCACCTGGAATGAGTTTGATAATCTGATTGACATGTTCGGTATAACGACGGACTTTTAGCGAATTGTCCAAGAATACGGTCGCAATCTCGGTACTGTTCAGTAAATTCTTCATGTCATTGCTGGTGGCTGAAAGCTCATCTAACTTTGCCTGCAACTCAGCGTTGACCGTCTGAAGTTCTTCGTTGAGGGACTGCATTTCTTCTTTCGATGTCGTCAATTCCTCGTTAGTGGACTGCAACTCTTCGTTGGTGGACTGATGCTCCTCGTTCAGGGACTTGAGTTCCTCCTGCGAGGTACGCATGTCGTCCCTGGTCCTCTGGAGTTCTTCTCGCAATTTTGCCAACTGCGATTCCAGTTCAATGATCTTGTCGTTTGAAATAGACGCTTTACCAGCACGGCGTCTTGATTCGTGGACATGGATCGCGACTTCGGAAAAGACGATCAAGGTCAAGCCCTCCAACACCCCCGATTCTGGAATGAATTGAACGGAGAGCTCGACCTGACTGCGTTCTGTGTCGTCTGCATCTCTGAAGCAGCGGACGACGACTGGGTCTTTTTGTCGTCGAGCTTTTTGAAACGCACTCGTTAGTTCGTAAGCAATACCACCCCTAGCCATTACAAATATATTCCAATTGGCTTTGCCCGAAGCTGGTTCGAGGTAGCGGCCCGTTCGTCCGCTAATGTACAAAATGTCCCCTTGGTCGTTTACGAGCGCGGCCGAAGGAGCATGATGCTTCATAAGCCATTGCTCGGCCTGGAATTGGAGACTGTTTGACGGTGCAACGGCTGCATTGGCTTCGCATGACTTGTCCACTGAATCGGATGAATCGGAAACACGGGTCGCAGGCAACTCTAACCGAACCTTGCAGTCAGCAGATTTCTGCCGAAGGAATATTCGTGATTTGCCCTTCAAGGATTCAAACTCGTCGGTGAACTCGCCGATGCTCTCGGCGTTGCCCAGCATGAGGACTCCGCCGGGATTCAAACTGTACGCGAAAAGCGAAATCAATTTCTTCTGCAACTCAGAGGAAAGGTAAATCAGCAAATTGCGGCAGGTCAAAACATCCAGCTTGGTAAAAGGTGGGTCCATGATGAGATTCTGCGAGGCGAAAATAACCATTTCTCGTATTTCTTTGGTAATTCGATAACCGTTCTGCTCCTCAACAAAAAACCTCTTCAATCGCTCGGGCGAGACGTCAGCAGAGACATTTGGAGGAAAACACCCCAATCGTGCCTGGTCCACCGCGCCAGCATCGAGGTCGGTTGCAAAGATCTGCACGGATTTATTGCCGAGCAGTTTGAGACTCTCCATTGTTTCTTTAAATAGGATCGCGAGCGAATACGCTTCCTCACCCGTTGAGCAGCCAGCCACCCATGCCCTCAAAACGGTGCCGACCTTTCGATTGGCGAAAAGTTTTGGTAACACCTCGTCCTGAAGCCGATCCCATGCCACCGGGTCACGAAAGAAGCTAGTTACGCCTATCAGCAACTCCTTAAAAAGCAAATCAATCTCTTGGGGATTCTCACGTAAATACCGCACATAGTCGAGGATTTTTGAGAGTTTATGAATTCCCATGCGACGCTCGATGCGTCGGTAGATCGTACTGCGCTTGTAGAGCGAAAAGTCGTGACCCGTGTGACTCCTCAGCAGTAAGATCACTACCTCAATATGGCTTTTCCCTTCCGGCGCTTCCGATTCTGTTTTCACGGAAAGCGATGGAACGTGATTCAAGAATTCCAGTATCTTCGAGGGAATCTCGATCGCAGGAACCGTGATGTCCGACAAGCCAGCACGGATCGCGCTGCCTGGCATCCCATCGAACTTGGCCGAGGCGGGATCCTGCACCAAAGTGAGCCCGCCATGTTCTTTAATGACTCCAAGCCCAATCGTACCATCGGTTCCCATGCCAGATAGAATAACACCTACACTGCGTTCCTGCTGATCCTCCGCCAAAGCACGGAAAAAGAAATCGATCGGCAGCCTCAATCCCCGTGGAGCAGTTGGCGCCAGTAAATGCAACACGCCATGAAGAATCGACATGTCCGCGTTGGGGGGAATAACGTAGACGCAGTTCGGTTCGACTCGGGTCTGGTCGGCGACTTGCACGACTGTCATCGTCGTGCTGCGTCGCAATAGTTCAGGTAACATACCGACCAGCGTCGGATCTAGGTGCTGGACAACGACAAATGCCATGCCGCTGTTACTTGGTACACCTGCCAAAAATTGTCCGATCGCCTCCAATCCACCGGCCGAGGCCCCTATCCCAACAATTGGAAATCGAGGCTTCTCTGGTGAAAGATATGATAGGACCTCAGTCGTTTCCATGCTATTTTCGGGTACAACCTTGGCCGCGATCTTCGACGTGGAAGCGGTTGTGGCGGAGACCTTCTTTTTCATGGCTGCACCTAGCTACACAAAGGAATCCGAATCCCAGTTGTCATTGTACCAGGTATGCCTCTCAGCTCGAGCGTGCACTCCAGATTTCAGATGGGATGTGGCTTAAGCACACGATTGGATGTCACTGGCAGACAATGACGCGCTCGTTTTTCCTTATCGACAAAAAACCAATGACCTGAGAGGAAACAGCGGATACCACCGGGATTCCGTGGAAGTCGCGATCGATAGCAACCGAATTGTCCACGATCCAACCCGATTCGCCGACAATCAGTCGAGCGGCATCGATGGCCAATACGCTCGATGGGTCGGGATGCGCCAAGAAGGCATCACAAACTTGGTCTGGGAGTTTGATTGCGATCATGCTCCTTTGCCAGCGCACGACGTCAGCGGGCAACGGCTCAGCAATCGAAAATCGGCTTACCGTGATAGTTGCTCCTTTTTCTTGGGTTGGTCCAAATGGGATACTCACCTTGTTGGACGGAAGCGAGAGTCCGGCCAGCTCAACCAAGTTGGAATCTGGCAAAGCCGTCGTTGGTGCAATAATCTGCTCCGAAAAACACATAACAGTGCCATCGTCCAACGGTAAACACCAACCAAGCCGTTGCTGGTTCTTGCGAAAACCAAACGATCGCTCTTGCCAGCGCAAGGCCAACCGAATCGGTTGGGGCATTTTCATTGCGATTCGATTCCAGGCTTCGCCATGTGCTATCGAAGGCTGCCAAGTATTCCAGTCAGGTTCGCTCTTTTCATAGAGCTTAAAACGATGTCCTGTACTTACACTTCGTTCAGGATCGGTCGGTGTTGCCATCTCGATACCGCCAGACAACATCTGAGCGAAAGTGTCAGCATCCAGTTTTACACCCGTCAAGCCAATGTCCAAACGCCAACCACTTCGATTCCAAAACTTGCTGTTTCGGCGAATTAAGTCGCGATACTCCGGATCGATGACACACCTGGCTTGAACAGTCCGTGCATCGCTTGCAAAACCAATTTGAACCACCCTTCCAATCTGGAACCCGCGGAAGAGGATCGGTGCATTGCTTTCGAGCCCACCTCGCGTGTTTGCCTCCAATGTGATTTCAAGCGAGCCTTCGCGCGGCATTATCATTGGCGGCGATTCTAAACCTTTGAAATGGGCCGCAGACTTGGCCCCTGTCGATGCGGGCTCAATGGCCAAGTATTTGGCGCCAAGGATCGTATCTAGACCTTGGATGGAATCCAGGGAGACCAACGGACGAACAATCCAGAACCTCGCTCCTTCACCAGCCATCGATCTGGATTGTGGTGTCATTCGCACATGAACTAGAACTCCGTCCCGCTCATGATTCAGCTCAATCTTCTCGACGGAGCCAATTTCAACTCCATGATACTTCAAGCGATCCTCTGGTTTGAGACCGTGACTATCGCTGAAGTCGATCGCAATCAATTCGCCGCTGCCTTGCTTGGAATACCAGAAGAGTCCAAGACTAACCAGCAAGCAAAGCAAGGTTAACCACCACAGCCGGGATCGGAATCCCGCTGACACTTCTGTAAAACTCTTGACGGTGGCCAACGGAAAAGTTGTAACGACGTCAATTGATACTGGCAACTTGGTGGCGTCAGTGGAAGGATTTGGATCGCTCATGGCGTCTCCCAAATGGCGTGCGGATCGAAACAAATCGAAGAGATCATACTCATCGACACACACAGCACAAAGGCGATCAAGGCAGGGCCAAAATGGAATTGCACCACTCCGCTCAGTTTGATCATCATGACCAGCAAAGCCAGGAGCATGACATCCATCATGCTCCATTTACCGATCTGCTCCATCCAACGATAGGTCCATGCTCTATGGCGTTGTTGCATGGAGCAGAGCCAACTCAGCTCGATCAGAGCAAGGATTTTCAATAGCGGCAATACAACGGAAAAGAGCAAAATTACGGTTGCAACAAGCGTGCTTCTGGTTTCATACAAGTCAATGATTCCGCCGAGTATGCTGCTGCGATGATGATGTCCAAGCTGTTCGATCTCAAGAATAGGTAGAGCGATAGCGGCTGGAAACAATACCATCGCGGCAACGGCAGCGGCCGCCGCACGTCCTTGGGAACGCCGATGATTTTTTGGTTGCTCCATGACGCTATCACATCGAGTGCATTGCGCGCGTTCATTGGATCGCAACGGGGCAATCTGATGGATTAAGCCGCAGCAGTGACAGGATTTGAGCACGATGTAGGGTTGGAGGTTGGAGGGATGGTGGGAGCGGCTAGGATTAACTTGGAAAACCGAATCCTGAATCCTGAATCCTGAATCCTGAATCCTGAATCCTGTAGCCTGTAGCCTGAATCCTGAATCCTGTAGCCTGTAGCCTGTAGCCTGTAGCCTGTAGCCTTTAGCCTTTAGCCTTTAGCCTCTTTCTGGCATCTTGGGCAGAGAAAGGTGCTGCGTTGGGCTTGAACGATGCGTTGAATAATACCCTTGCGGCAAGTCTTGCATCTTTCCTCGGCTCGGTCGTAAACGAGATGTTGGTTTTGGTAACTTCCTTCGCCGTTAATGGCGTTGCGGTAGGTGCCGTCGCTCAACGTGGATCCTTCTTTCTCAATTGCTTCGCATAGAATGCGAATGGTTTCTCGGTGAATGCGTTTCCAAGCCGAACGATTGAGTTCGTTGCATCGGGCGGATGGATGGACTTTAGCCGCGTGAAGTATTTCCGCCGCGTACAGGTTTCCGATACCACAGACCACGCGTTGGTCTAGGAGTGCAACTTTAACTTCTCGGTCGATATTGCAAAAGCGACTAACAAACGAAGTTTGGTCGACAATCGACGCATCTGGACCGAGTTTACCTGGACCGAGATTTTGTTCAATTTGGTCTTGAGTCCATAGACAAACCGTCCCCAAGCCACGTCGATCCCAATACAAAAACCTATTAACTTGGGCTCCCGACAACTCAAAAATCATTCGGACATGTTGCTCGCTTGGGGGAGCGGAAACCATTGCGATTCCAGCCATTTTCGGCTGCATTACGATCGAGTCACCCGTGTCGAGTTTGACTAGTACTCGTTTTGCTATTCGGTCGACGGAGATGACTGCCGCTCCCAAAGCCCGCTTACGGAAATGATTGATCGTCGGCTCAATCTTGATCGGCCTGAAGGGAATGGCCGGTTCCGTGATCGCGGTGATTATGCCTCCAATGGCCGGCAGCAGTCCTCGTCGCATGGTCTCAACTTCTGGGAGCTCAGGCATTCTCTAACCGTGTGCTTTTGTGTAGACTTTCTCGGGTTCAACGATGCGCTTTTGATCCACAACAAAGTCTGCGTTGGAATGTTTTCGATAGAAGCAGCTTGCATAACCTTCGTGACAGGCGGCGCCGGTTTGCTCTACAACCAGCAGGATACAATCGGCATCGCAGTCGATACGCATTTCGACGATTTTTTGTCGGTGGCCACTTTCTTCACCCTTGCGCCATAGGCGTTGGCGCGACCGGCTATAGTACGTGGCAAATCCAGAACGCAACGTTTCCTCGTACGATTCAACGTTCATCCAGGCGAACATGAGAACTTGTTTTGAGGTGGCGTCTTGAGCGATGGCTGGTAATAGTCCGTTGACACCTCTATCGAAATTGGGCCCGATCATTGCCAAGGTCGCTTCATGATCTCGTGGGCGATGATGGCCATTCTAAGCGATTGAGGATCTCGCAATTGTGCAACCAACGATGCGGACGAAACCTTGGCCGAGGGTTGCACTTCGGCGGCTGTAGCCGGGGTCTCCTGAAGCCGCTGTTCTTTCTTTTGCTTTTTCTTGGGTGGAGCTTTCGATTCCGATTGTCGAAGACTGCTTATTTCGTGTTGAAATGCTTCCTTCAGATGAGATTGCATTCGCTCATCCGCTTGGTCCACACCCCCTGGAAGCGAGGCTGATGGAAGGCTTGAGGATAGATTTCCAACCGTTGGGGCATAAGGCTTGGAGTAATCTACCACCTGAGCCGCAGGAATAGGGTCTTGCTGTTGCAACCGCGGTGGAGGAGTCGATTGCCTGGGCTCGGGTGTCGGCTGGACCACTGGCGGTCGATTGGAACGTTGCTGTTGACGCTGCTGTCGGCGTTGAGCAGCTTGTTTTAGAAAATCGTCGAGGTCGTCTGCCATCGTGAATTCCTTTTGTTATGCTCGTTTGTTTGTTTTTCGAGCGTTCTCCGAATTGTCACGAATCCGGCTAGTAGGCTACTAGGTGGATCGGGTTGGGTTGGACGGTCCTGTGGTGCTAGTACCGGCAATGCTCTGTCGCATTTCAGTGTCAGCGGTAATGTTTCTCAGTTTGTAGTAATCCATGATGCTTAGTCGGCCGCTGAGCAATGAGTCAGCAATTGCCTTAGGAACTTCGGCTTCGGCTGAGACTACTTCCGCACGACTTTCTTCGATTTTTGCGATCATCTCTTGTTCAGTGGCAACGGCCTCAGCTCGTCGGCTTTCAGCTTTGGCGCGGGCGACGCGTGTGTCTGCTTCGGCTCGGTCGGCTTGAAGTCTGGCTCCGATATTCTCTCCAACGTCGATATCAGCAATATCGATCGATACGATTTCAAAAGCGGTCTGATCATCCAGTCTGCTTGCGAGCACCGCTTTGGAAATGACGTCGGGATTTTCCAAGACAATCTTATGACTTTCGGACGAGCCAATCGCGCTGACGATACCTTGACCTACTCGAGCGATGATGGTCTCTTCGGTTGCACCACCGATTAGGCGCTGCAAGTTGGCTCGAACGGTTACTCTCGCTTTGACTTTGAGTTGAATTCCATCCTTCGCAATCGCATCGAGGAATGCGACCGCACTCCCTTTAGGTGGACAGTCAATCACCTTTGGGTAAACGCTGGTCTGGACTGCGTCCAGGACGTTTCGACCTGCGAGGTCGATCGCAGCAGCTTCGCGAAATGACAAGGTGATTTGCTTGCTTTTGCGGGCCGCCACAAGAGCCCTGATGACTTGAGGCACGTTACCGCGAGCGAGGTAATGTGCTTCCAGAGCTTTGGTGGTTAAGTCCTCGTCGCGAATCCCAGCTTGCACAGCCATGATTTTGCCACGAACGATAGTCTTGGCGTCCACCCGCCGAAACATCATGCCGAGCAAATCGATTACCGAAACCTTGGCCCCAGTCATCACCGATTGGATCCAAAGCCAGAAGTAACGCGAAAACACTGCCAGGATGATGATCGCGAAAACAAATACAAACAAGCCGAAAACGAGCAGGATTGTAAAGAGCACGGGATTCATGTTGCGGCGATTTCCTGTAAGGGAGTACGTGTAACTTGTGGCATCAAGATTTTGACCGATTACTTCGAGCGAGTCCCTTTCGAGATGTCGCCACCCATATAGAACTGCAATTCCATTGGAGTTCCGGAATTGTCGTACTTGAAGTTCAACTGTCCAGCTGTGTATCTTAGCCCAAACTCTTCTGTACTGTGCGCTATCAGCTCCAATGGCGTCCCAGAAACGGAAAAGTACAGTTTGCCATCGCGTTGAGTAATTTCCCATAACCCTCCGCCTGCGCGCTCATACTTCCCAACGATTTTAGCCTGTTGCTCTGCCGTAAGGTCGACAATGACTGGGTCGTAAGGTTTTTCGGGTTGGACAATTGTCTCGGGAGCAAGTTCTCGAAGCCAGACGTTGCGGTATCTCACCGGGTTGCCGTGATCTTGGAACGAAAGTGGCAGTTTTTCTGGACTTACTTCATACGGCTTGTGCTGTAACCACGATGTCGGTCCAAGAGGACGAACATTGTCTTGAACCAGAACGCCATTGTGAAGAACTGTAAGGCGTGCTGGCTGAGCAAGCTTGCCGTCTTGATAGGTGGGTTTTCGGAAAATGATGTCGTAGGATTGCCATTCGCCGGGCTTACGGGTCGCGTTGACAAGAGGAGGGAACTGGCCATACACCGACCCAGCTTGCCCGTCAGCGTAGGTTTTGTTGTCGAAAGAGTCCAAAACTTGGATTTCAAAAAGGCCTTGAAGGAAAACTCCGCTGTTACCTCGCCCTTGACTCTTGCCTATTACTTTCTCGGGCGCAGCCCATTCCACGTGCAGTTGGACATCTCCAAAGGCTTTGGCAGAGAAGATGTACCCGCTGCCCGGAACGGATTCCATCACCTCGTCTTTGACTATCCATTTAGCTGGACCGCCATCTGCAGACCGCCATTCGTCTAGGTTTTTGCCATTGAACAGGATGACTGCGTCGGACGGAGCTGCGAGCGGCAAATTCGAACCACCCGGTGTGATGACTTGCGGGCGTTCACGGTCCCAATCGTGAGCTTTCCAGCCGGTTGGCAACTGTCCAATCGTTATTGGAGCACCGACCGAACTTACAATCAAGAAGATCAGCCAAACCGCGATTTCATTCCGGCGCAACAAAATTCCCATTGGTTCTCAAGCCTTTGTAATACGTAACAGATTCACCCGACCGGCCAACCGTTCGCAGCCCCACTCTGGGGTTGAATGATCATTATAACAGCATCCTAGTCGCTAGGTTCGACCTTGTCGTCGGCTGCACAATCCCTACAACCCTCTCATTTTGGTTTTTGATTAGCCATATTGAGAACCTTGCCCCCCAATGTGTGTGATTGATTTGCTTGGTTCGCAAAACTGTTCTAAGGTTTCGGGTTGTTAACCTTTGCGAGCATTGTGTATGAATGCGAGCCCCCGCAAATATGTAGACCGCTAGCCGGTCTGCAACCTAATATTAGTTTGAGCGATGACCGAATCTACGTCGATCCAGGCCTGTTCCGCAAGTGATGCCCATGTAAACCCATGGCCATTTGTATGTGCGCCCCAGGGCAAACCGACTGGAACTGAATCCGCTGGACGATTGCACTACGAGATGGCGCACGCCAGACTGGGAGTTGTCTCAAGTCTCTATGTCGCGTTGCGCGCCAAGCACGGGCCGGCTGCATCGCACTCCTTGCGAGTTGCTCGATGGGCCTCTTTGTGGGGAGTGAGCTGCCAACTCGGAGAAGAGCACTTGCAACTCTTTGAGACAGTTGGATTGCTTCACGAAATCGGAAAAATTGGAATTCCCGATAGAGTCCTGCAGAAGCCCGACAAGCTTACGGAAAACGAAAAGTCCATGATGGACTTGCATATTCAAGTCGGGATCGAGATCCTAAGAGCCGCTGGAGCGTCGAATGACCTAATGCTCTCCATTGCGGGAATTGGCACGAACTTCCATACTTCGAACAACTGCGCTTCCGATGAAATCGCCCCTGTCGCCAGTCGACTAATCAATATTATCGACGCGTACGACTCCATGACGATGCAGCAGGTCTATCGCGAGCCTATGTCTCGTGAGGCGGCATTGGCCGAGATCTTTCGACAAAGTGGCAAACAGTTCGACCCTCGGTTGGTTCGTTCGTTTGCCGACATTGTCCTTAGCCCAAAAAACGATACTCTGGAACGAGCATCGGAACGGTGGCTAAAAGAAATCGAAGTAAGCGAACATCGCACATTTTTTGAATTGGACCACGCGGATCTTCGAAATGCTACTGGTCAGAGCGAAAAGGCCGGAAGCGTACTTATCCACAAACTAAATGACACATTTTATCGGCACATGATGGACCACGTCCAAGACGGTGTTATTTTCGTTGATTTGGAATTTCGTGTGCTGGATTGGAATGCAACGGCTGAACGAATGACAGGAAAGTCAGCATCGTCCGTCTATCACCAGACATGGGAGCCAGGCTTTGCATCCCTTTGCGATAACGAAGGCTTCGCTTTGGATTCAAGTCAGTGTCCATTCGCTGTGCTGATGAAGAGTGGGGAGGTCCTAAGTCAACGTCTGTCAATCCGTCGCGACGGATTTCCTGTTCTCCACGTGAAAATCGACGTTATTCCTGTCTATAACGATCTCGGTCATTTGTGCGGTGGTGCAATGATTTTGGAGGACGTAAGCGAGACTGCTGTTCTTGAACAAAAAATCGTGCACCTTCGCGAACGAGCTAGCCAGGATCAACTCACCAAAGTGGCAAACCGCGGAGAATTGAATCGCCAATTGCCAGACTTTGTGGAGTACCATCAACGGAACAATCGCCCAGGCAGCGTGATCATTTGCGACATTGACTTCTTTAAGCGAATCAACGACAATTTCTCACACCAAGTGGGAGACGAAGCATTGATTGTTTTTGCGAAAGTCCTCAAGGATTTTTGTCGAGAGACCGACTTCGTTGCGCGTTTTGGTGGAGAAGAATTCGTGATGTTGTGCAGCGACTGTGATTTTACGGAAGCCAAAGCCTGGGCTGAGGCGATTCGCAAACGACTCCAACGAACGCCTATTTCAGCCATTCGAAACGCATGCATTACAGCCAGCTTTGGCGTTAGCACGGTCCTGCCAGGTGACACGGACCAATCCGTGCTGGGCAGAGCGGATCAAGCGCTGCTGATTGCCAAAGCGAACGGACGAGATCGAGTGGTCGGGCTTGGCCTTGATACAATAACCACCAGTCAGACCACAGGGACGAATACGAAACAAAGTCGCCCCACGCGTAGCTGGCTGGGATGGTTTTCACCAGCGGCGGTTTTCAAGCAAAAGTATGAACTCTTGACCAATGTCCCAAGAGATGTCACTCTCGAAAAAATCAAAGCATTTGTCAGTGAGTTTCACGCTTCAGTCATTCAGGTTGAAAACGACAAAGTACTTCTCGAAGTGGACTGCCGTAAAACTCCGATTCCGCAGACCAAGAACGAGAGGCTGGGCAAGTTCTTAATCGAAATTGGAGTTTCCGAATTAGAAATGAACGCCAGCGGTAAGAAAGGAAACGTCAAGACCTGCACCTTGCTTGAACTGCAAATTAGTCCAGTTCGAGGCCGTGATCGGCGTAGCGATGCACTTGCTAGTCAAGCTCTTCGATTGAAAACCGCGTTTCAAGGTGTGATGGTGGCGCACGACATGGACGAGGAGATGCAGGCCAATGTGTTGCACCGACTGAAACCCGATAAAGACTCACGCTACTCGTAGCATCAGCCCAGAGCTGATTACGACGGTCGAACGTGGTAGAATGAACTTCGTCTAGTCCGTTGCGGAAGGTTCCCCAGTCGCCAACACATATGGTAATACTTCTAACCTACGGGAATTCATGAGCTTCCGATTCCTTTTCATCGCTCTTTCTAGCTTATTGGTTTCGTCTGACTTACTCGCCCAAGTGTCGGATTTGGATCGGTCAAATTATTGTGCGGACCATTTCACCTTTGTTCGAATCATGTACGAAAGCGTTGGTGGAAACGGCGAGGCTTATTACCACGGAGACGCGGGATGGATTCCTCGCTGGGCGACAGATCATCCAGTGGGCGCAAAGAACCTAACCTGGCGACTCAGTCAATTAACCACGATCAAAGCCAATCAAGGTACCCTGTTGTTGCGACTAACCGACAAACAGCTTTTAGACCATCCCTTTGCGTTCATGAGCGATCCCGGTTGGCAAGAACTGAGTCGAGAGGAACAAAAAGGACTTAAGAAATATTTTGATAACGGAGGCTTCCTTTGGGTTGATGACTTTTGGGGGCAAGCCGAGTGGGACAACTTCGAAAGCAATATGCGGGGCGTAGCGCCGAATTGGAAGTGGTTTGACATTCCAAACGATCATCCCATCATGTCCGCGGTTTATCCCCTGAAGAAGTGCCCTCAGATTACGGCAATTCAATTTTATCGTCGAAATGGCGTCAGCTACGATCCGTCCTGGATTCATAAAAGTCCCAATGGTGGCGATGCGGATTTATCTCAAGTCCATTTTCGAGGACTAAACGACGATCACGGGCGTTTGGTGGCCATAGCAACTCACAACACTGACATCGCTGACGGCTGGGAACGAGAAGGTGATGACGAAGAATTCTTCCAACGCTTTTCGGTTGATGCTTACGCATTGGCGATCAATGTGCTCACGTACGCTATGTCGCATTGAGTTCACTCCTGGTCCGCAAACCGAATCTGAATTTGAACGGCTTCGTCGAAGGATTGCAGGAAGGCGTCCAGGACGATAGGATCGAAGTGTGAACCTCTACCCTCAATGAGCAGGAGGCGGCATTTTTCAGGCGAAAACGCAGGTTTGTAGGGGCGCTTGCTGCAAAGTGCGTCGAACACGTCAGCCACAGCAGTGATTCGACCTTCTAAGGGAATCTGCTCACCGACCAAACCGAGTGGATATCCGGAGCCATCCCATTTTTCATGATGAGTCAACGCGATATGGCCTGCCATCTTCAAAAGCGGGGTATCCCCGGCTTCGAGGATGTTGGCTCCGATTTTAACATGACGTCGCTTTTCGTCTACATCGGACGGCTCGTCGCCGAACGAATCATCCAAGATGCTGATCACATGTAGCCCTAGGTTACAGTGGGTCTTCATCGATGTGAACTCGTCGGCATCGAGTTTTCCTGGCTTGAAGAGAATGTTATCCGCAATGCCTATTTTGCCTACATCATGGAGCTTAGCTGCTTGCTCAATAGTTTCCGAGTACTCGGTACCGAGGCCTAAGTTTCGAGCGATCAGAGCAGCAAACGCTCCCACACGTCTCACATGGCGTCCTGTTTCGTTGTCTCGATATTCGGAGGCTCTCGCCAAACAGTGGACAACATGGTGTTGCGCTCTTTCGAGCGCTTCGGTCCGCTGCTTGACCTCCCGTTCCAACGATTCCGAAATATCCTTCAGCCATTTTTGATGACCGCGTAGGGTGAGAAGATTCTTGACGCGTGGGAGAAGCTCCAGCGGATCGATTGGTTTGCTGAGGAAGTCATTCGCACCTAGATTCAATGCTTCGTACTTTACCGATTCCTCAACATGAGCCGTCAAGATGACTACGGGTATGTGTTGGAGCTCTTCGATCTTGCGTATTTGGGCAAGCAGTTCCAATCCGCTTATTTCTGGCATCATTACGTCCAGCAAAATGAGATCGGGAGAGGATTGTAGAATTCTCTCAATCGCTTCGGTCGGTTGGTTCGTAGAGTCTACGTGCTTGTAACCCCATGTCTTAAGGTATTTCCTGGCGACACGAATGTTCAGCTCTTCGTCATCCACGATAAAAATTCGGAAATCTCCCGCGTCGCATGAAGGTCGGGTCCATGAACCGTCGTGGAGACTGACCGGCTGCGCACCAGCCATCGATTCCGGTTTATTCAAAGCAATTGGGAGATTCGGGGGCAGCACTGGTGCTGTGACATTAACAGAAAAGGAGGAGATCGGTTGATTCAACATAATTTCTTTTAGTTGCTTTCCAGATTTGGTGAAACCAAACGCGATAAATAGTCTTCGATCGTTAGTAGTAACTTTTCCGCGTTGTCCCAGTCGTTTGCTTGTACGGAATCATGCAGCTGCATTGCAGGAGCTGTCAAACATGGGAAGCCAGCTGTTCCACCCGATCCCTTGACCCAATGGGCGATAGATTGTGTTTGTTTGAGATCTCGAATTTCCACTGCATCTCGCAGTTTGATGGTTTCTCTTTCAAGAGCAGCCACGAAATCGACAACAATTTCTGCAAATTCCGGGTCATCCGTGGGGAGCTTGGAATTGATCGGAGCCAACGATTCGACTCGGCGATTCTCGCAAGACTTGGGGCGTAGGTCTTCGTAAATACGTCTAAGCCGTATGAGCAGTTCGTCTGTATTGATTGGTTTCGATAAGTAGTCACTGCAGCCAGCCTCAAGACAAAGCTGCTTGTCACTGGCCATCGCATGAGCTGTCAACGCGATAATCGGGACCGTAATGCCGGAATCCCTTAGCATTTTCGTCGCGGCGTAGCCATCGAGAATCGGCATCTGCATGTCCATTAGGACTACATCAAACGCGTTTTCACTTAAAATTATATCATATGCTTGCTTGCCGTTCTCTGCCTGGGAAATGTGTGCCCCAGAACGACCCAAGACGAGCGATACCAGCTTTCGGTTGGTTGCACCGTCATCGACGACCAGTACTTTCATGCCGCGCAAGAGCTCAGCGTCAATCGAAAAGGTTTGCTTGACTGGAGCCGGGAGAGAGTCTCCTATCGCTCCGCTTTCGATGAGGTCCTCACTCTTCAGGTCGCCCGCATCCAACGTCAGTCGGAAACAGCTACCGCGTCCGCTATCGCTCTCGACAGTCAAGTCGCCACCCATCATTCGCGCCAATTGCCGACTAATAGAAAGTCCGAGTCCTGAACCGCCGTACTTTCGCGTTACCGACGTGTCCTCCTGCATGAACGGATGGAATATTTGCTCAAACTTGTCGCGTTGAATCCCAACTCCAGTATCGATGACTTCAATTTCAAGCTTGGTCTGCGTTCCTGGATTCAAAAGTTTGGCGATGATTTGGACCCCTCCGTTCATCGTAAACTTCTTCGCATTTCCGACGAGATTGATCAGAATCTGCCGTAATCTCGAACCATCGGTCTTGATCTCACTTGGAACAGGACCTTCCCATGTGTACTCCAAACTCAAGTTCTTTTCGCGAAAAGGGACTCGCATCATCGAAACGACTTCGGACAGAATCCTTTGCGGAGAATCGGGTTGAATATCGAGTTCGAGTCGCCCAGCTTCTATTTTTGATATGTCGAGAATATCGTTGATGACAATCATCAGATGACGGCCACTGGAGTGGATCGTCTTGAGCATGTCTGCCCGTTCTTCCGGAGAATCGTCCAATCCGCGACACAAAAGGTCGGCGTAACCCATGATCGCATTGAGTGGCGTTCGAATCTCATGACTCATGTTCGCCAAGAAATCACTTTTGGCACGACTAGCAGCTTTCGCCGCTTCGCACGCCTTTTCGAGCTCTTCAGTCCGGGTTGCAACGCGTTGTTCTAAATGATCATTCGCCTCCTGCAACGATCGCTTCGAGGATTCCACGACAGACAACATTTCGTTAAACGCAACGACTAACTCTCCGAGCTCCCCGTCGTCCTCAGGACCCGTCATGTTTTCGACACGGTGACTATAGTTTCCTTCCAAAGTTACCTTTCGCGACACAGCAGCCAATGCATGAATTGGGCGAACGATACTACGATTCAAATATCCAGCCACCACTACGGAGAACAGCAACGAAAACACTCCAAAAATAATGGTGATTCGAGCGTAATTGATAACCTCTTCTTGCACAGTTGAGAAATCAACAGCCACCCAGAGGTCGCCAATGCGTTCACCATCAGCCAAAATTGAATTGGTCAGCAGATGGCCAGCCTGGTTGGGTTTTTTGGACCTAAATGTCCTAGCTGCGGCTTGTCGTGTCGGATAGCCTCCAATCAATTCCCCGTCCTTGGAGAATATTGCGGCGGCGGTTACGGAACGCTCCACCTTCAATGTAGCAAGCAGTCGATCCGCCTGCACGTTGTCTGCAAACTCAACTGCAGCAGCGCTATTGAGTGACAATAGTTCAGCTTGCGTTTGAACCTGTCGCCACTTCGAGTTTCTGAGATTGATAACTCCATAAGTGACGAGCGCCGTGCAGGTAAGCACGACAGCCAGGGTTACCGATACCGTTGCCAGAAACTGCAGCTTGCGCTGTATCGTTTTTGGGGAGCGAGAGAATTTTGTAGTGATCATAGTTTTTTAGTTGCGAAGTGTGAAAGAAGGAGTCAACACTTCCTATCTTTCTTGAACGGCCTTTAGGACACGAACAAGGTTTAAACTCATTAATCGACCGTCAGGCGAAAGCCCAACTCGTTGCATTTCCGTTGGATCCGCTTCGATAATCAGGCTCTCGCTCTGTCGAATAAAAGTACAGGATGCTTTTCGGGTATCTTGCGGATCGGGTTGATCTCGCCAGACTAATACAGGTCGATTGACAACTTTTTTCAATACTAAGTCCACCAGCTTCGGATCCGCGCCAACGGGAATGAACAACACATGGCATTCGGAATAGTCATCAATGGAACGGACCAACTTTGTCTCAATGGGACGGTCCTTGAGCTTTCGCTCGGATAACTTCTTGAGACCGTTGCTAAATGGATCCGGTGCGATCACTGCAATAACAAATGGCGTCTTCGCCTCTGGAACATCGTCTGGCCATGAAATGAACTTGGCTGTTGCATACAAACGAGCCAATTTCAAAGTGTACTCGGCTGCCACAACCGGGCTCTCGTCCGAAAATGCCGTCTGTAGTGAATGTACCGGCCCAAGAACCAATCCAACGAAGATTCCAAACTTGACTACTAGTGTTCTAGTCCATTTGAAATAAGCGTCAGACGTCTTTGAAAAATCCATACGTTCATCACCAATTGACATACAGTGTCATTCCGGCAACCCAATAGGGTCGAAGGCCTCTTGAGTGTATACCACTCCTTGAGGTCAAGTCGGCATCCCAGTTGCTGAATGGGAGATGCACCACTTGGAATTGGCTGGCCTTTCGGATGGATTCGATTGTGTCGATCAAGCCGAATCTTCATACGCTAACTCTTGTCACATGCAGAACAAGTGGGGGGGCGCCAATTCGTTCTAGGCTAACCGTGACGACTCTCGTCTGTGATAAACTTATATGTTGTGCGCGATGTGCATAACACTGTCGCCTTTTGCTCCGCAAAAGTGTGTCCACTAGGCGCACTTTCGCTGAGCGAAAGGCGACAACAAAAAACTCGGTCGGCGATCTGGCCTGCTATCGCCCGCGGTTTTCAAAAAGATACAACCCCGACTTGCCCGGGCATACCAAATCAATGTCTCCATCTTGGTCGATATCTATAGCGGCCATCTGCAGGCCGGTTCCAGCGCTGCCGCGTGGAAAATCCTTCAAAGCCCAGCGATCCTGAGCCTTTGGTGGCGCATTCAATGCAGGTTCGCCCCGAAAAATGGTTTCCTTAAGCCAGTTGCCTTTCTGACGATCATATTGATATGTAAACACGACCGAAGCTTGCGTATCCCCCGGTTCCACCTCGTGCGCGTATACGCGTTTCCCTGTGATCAACTTCGGCTCTCCCTTTCCGTCCAAATTGGCATACAACAATGTGTGCACCTGCGAAAAAGTACGATCGATATCCAATTTCTTCCACTCACGCTTGCCGTCAGTGGACAAGCTCTGTTTGAGCCAATGAAGTCCAAAATCGTGACCCATTCCATAAACGATGTCGGCGCGCTTATCACCATCCACATCGCGCCCATGGATAAAGATCCCAGCTGCTCCAAGCTCGAATTCGGCATGAAATGGCCAGTCGGCGGACGACGCGTCGACCGGTTGTTCGTGCCAACCCTTTGGTGTGATGATGTCGACTTTACCATCACCATTGATGTCTCCAACTCCGACCCCATGCCCGGCACCTTTCTTGCCGAAGTCGTGTTTTGTCCAAACCACTTTGGGTTTCTGCTGTGTCAATTCATACCAAACTACCGATTGTCCCACGTTTGGAAGGAAATCCAATTTGCCATCGCCATTGATATCTACCAATTCCCCGGTTTCCATGTTCCCGGGCAAATCGATTTCGTGCTCGGTCCAACTTTTTGTTGCATCTCCACCTGGATTCTCAACCCAGCCAACTCGTTTGCCGAAATAGTTGCAGGTGACGATGTCGGGCCGACCATCTCCGTTGACATCCAATGGTGCGTCGCAAAAGTCTTCGTAGTAGTGAGGATTCGTACCTGCCGCGACCTCGCGGACTTTGTGTCGAGTCCAGTTAGGTGCTTCGTACCAAGAGTCGCCACAGAAGATATCAACTTTGCCGTCTCCGTTAAAATCTGCCGCACCGCAGGCTTCGAATGGCGATTGGTCGTTGATGGTCGTCATGTTCCACTTAATGGGAGGCAAGGTTTCCTGAGCTGTTACTTTAGCGAGAGTCACAGGGACCAAGAAACTGGCCGCCGCTAAAGTAGACCGCAGCATGTGTCGCGAAAATTCATGAGTATTCATTAGTATTCTTTGCTTTCACTTAAGATGCGTTTGAAACCATTCCCAAACAATGGGATATTGGTCCATGATGCCCGGCCAAGAACTATGACCGCCGCCCGGTTGTATAACAAGTCTCACCGCAAGTCCCAGCTCTTCGTACTTGGCCTTCATTGTTTTCGATTGTTGAAGAGGTACGGTTTTGTCTGCATCGCCGTGAATGAGCAACAATGGTGGCGAAGCCTTGCTGACAAACTGTATAGGAGAAATTTCTCTGAGCTGGGATTCTAGATCTTTGATCTGGCCAAAAATACGATCAAACAAGTCGGGGCGCGCGATCGCTAACAAAGCGTACCCTCTTGGAGCACCCCAGTTGACCATATCCGTCGGAGGGAACCAAGCAACCACAGCCTGCGTCCGACTGCTAACACGTTCAATAGGGTCGCTGGCTTGTGGATTACCATCGTCCCCTTGGGTCGCTGCCATCAAGGACAAATGCCCTCCCGACGAACCACTGGTAATCCCAAGATGCAACGGATCCACCTGAAATCGCTCTGCGTTGGCGCGTACGAACCGAATCGAACGCAGAATATCAGGCGTCATCTCAGGAACCGTATATTTCGGGCTGCTGCCATGTCGAACCACAAATAGCGTGAAACCACCTTTGAGCAAGCCTTGGATCCAGTGATCGTATTTGCGTCGCTTTTCCTCCTCTTCCAGATCGTCCGATTTTTTTGAAATCCAACTGCCGCTCGATACGAGAACGAGACCGATGCCATTTCTGTCGGCCAAGGGTTCTAGCACGTCCAATGTCAGCGCCATGCCATCCTTGTGACCATAGACGACATCTTCTGTCGCCTGATAAGCGATAAACGCGTCTTCCGCTTGCCCAACCAACGAGAAGTTGAGCAAAACAGAGGTGATAAGCATTCCAAGAATCGATTGACGACACATTTGGTTTCCTGCCGGGAGATTTTCTAGGAGATCAAGGCATCATTGTACTCCAAAGTCATTGCCATTGTCGTAGCTGAGTTCCTGAGAATTCGGTGCCCTCTTAGTCCCTACCGAACCAGTTGCGGTAAACTACTGGAATCACCATGAGTACTTCGCCGAAGGCGTTCAATCCTGGTTCGACAACCCAGATTCGTTTGGCCCGCTCGCACTGCAGAAACGCTTCGCTGAGTTATTGTCGCCTTTCGCTCCGCGAAAGTGCGCCTTGTTAACGCACTTTTGCGGAGCAAAAGGCGACAACGTTTTGCACGGCTCGAACCTCTTGTCCGCCATAAAAGGCATCACGTTGGCCGAAGGGACGTTGGATTTCTAATACGAACGCGTCCCGTAGCAGAGCGCGAGCCTCGCTCAGCTACACTTTGCGATCGCGATCGAACTCGGCAAGCAAGGCGGGCAAAAGAAAAAGGTCACACAACAATGCCACTACCAAAGTGATAACGCCGAGCGAAGCGAAAATGCGATGATCGCGGGTTTCGCTAATCAATACCGAACTGAAACCGGCAACGAGTACGACCGTCGTCATGATCATACCTGTCCCAACGCCTTGAAACGCTTCTTCGATCGCTTTTTTCCGATCCGCGTACACCAACTGCTCCTCACGGTATCTCGACAGAAAGTGAATCGTGTCATCCACCGCGATCCCAAGACAAATCGTGAAAGCGCACACGCTCACGACTTCCAGCGGTTGACCCGTGATCGCCATCCACGAAGCGGCTGCAACCAACGGCAACAGGTTCGGAACGACCGAGATCAACCCGATGCGTACCGATCTATAGGCTATTCCCAACACAACGAAGATGACGATCGATGCCGTCCCCAAACTGGTTGAGAGGTCAGTAACGATCTGAAACAAATTCTTCCACCGCGAAATTGCATCCCCAGTGACGGTGTATTGAAAATCCGTCTTCTCCTTATGGATTCTATCCAAGGACGCTTCTATACGCTCGAAGACGTTGCGATATGCCGCACTCCCCAAATCTTGGACTCGAAAAGTAATTGTAGCAATGTGTTGATCTGGGTCGAACAGAGCCAGCTTCAACGGCGGAGGCAAAAGCTCAATCATCGATACCTTGGAAATCGCTGCTCCTTCGCCAGGCAATGCGTCGAGAACTTTGCAAATCGACAACGTATGCCCGATCAGAGGTTCCTTGTTCAATAGGCCATCCACTTCGGAAATCACCTCAATAACTTGTTCGGCGGTCGTGTCCTTTCCAGGCCAGCTCAAGTTGATTCGGCAAATGTCGAGCCCTCCCATGGTTTTGTCCAAATGGGCCAAAGCCAATTGCGCAGGGCCGCCACTTGGGAGGCTATTGCTCTTGCGATCATCCGGCTTTAGCGTCAAGGCCACGAGAAACAGACATATAGAAAGGGCGATACCGCCATAGCTTATCACCTTGGCATGTCGAACGACGAAACCTATCCAAGGCCCAATTCGTTGCAAATGGCTGTCGACCATGTCGCGATCGGACCCTTTTTTGAGTCGATCGCTCCAACGCGTGCTGCAAATCAATGGGATAACCAACATCACCGAAATCCATGTTGCGGTAACCCCTAGAACGCATGCCCACCCGAACTCGATTACGATTTTGTGGTGCGCCAGTGTCAACGAGCCCATCCCAATTGCCGTCGTAAGCGACGTAAGAAAACAAGCCAGACCAACTGCCCCTAACGTCTTCTTGCACGCGTGGCGAGGTGACATGCCCTCACACAGGCAACGACGGATATACACCATCATATGCACGCCATCGGTGAAACCAACCAAGCTTAGCAGTATCGGTAAAATGACGTCGCTAAACGGATTGAATTGCAAGTCAAAATAGCGAAGGAATCCCAGCGTCCAAAAGACTCCTAGTGCAGGAGCAGCAGCAACGACCAACACGACTGAAATTCCACGGAACAGGACCGATGCCATAATGAGGATCATTCCATAGCCAATCAACTGAAATTTCAATTGGTTTGCTTCTTGATTCTGAATCATCATCAGTCGCAATGGAACGGCACCGGTCACCGAGAATTGCATGGCAACCGATGGATGTTTTGCCGCAACTCCCTGGGCAACCTCGATCAATGCGTCAGAGCAGTCCGAGTCTTGGCGAACATACAACCAGTCAAAACTGATCGAGAGCAAAAGCGTCTTGGCATCGCTGGAAAGCAACTGTCCAACGACCAAGGGATGCTTAAGAGCTCGCTCTTTCGCCGCCGCAAACCTCTGCACGGAGGCTTGACCACGTGGCAATATCGGTTCCGGCAATCCAAAGATATTAAGAGGTGGCGCTTGATCCAACCACATCACACTGGCCACCGTGTCCAATTGCTCTAAAGCTTCTACGATCTCGCGAATCGCCACAGCCCCATCGCTCGTGAAAATCTGCTCCGACTCAACAATGAGCAGCGCATCGGCCCTGCCTAGCGATGCACGCTGCACAGTCGAGGAGCGCGAGGATTTGCGAGCAACCTGGGGCGCTGCTAAATCCTCTTTTGACGACGATTCAGCCTGGGAAATCCATGCAAGATAAAGCTCATTCGGCCAACTTGGGCGAAAGTAACCGGCCAGTGCGATGGCCGTTAAAAACACGAGCAAAAAGGCGCCAAAACGCGGATAGTCGATAATGGCTGAGAACAACCTCGCCGACGTGAAATTAGGTTTGTTATCGGCCACGTCGCGACCTAGAAGAGTCCATCAATTCCTCGCGAGTCAACTTGCCGTCATTGTTCAAATCCATTATCCGAAACGAATAGTCTCGCACGATGCGGGAAACTTCCGATCTCGATACTACGCCATCTCGATTTCCATCAAAGCGAGCGAGAAAATCGTCCGCAAACCTAGCGTCCTTTGCTTCCTTCAAATCATCGCTTTCGGTTGCCTTATTGCTCGTCGCAGCTTTGGCAGTCGTAGTAACGCGGCCAGTCGTATCGGTACCCCCCGGCGTTCGTGGCCGTGCTACTTCAAAGAACGCGACCGCCATTTCTTCCCAGGTCTGATCGCCCCACATCACATACTCGTTCGGGTTGGGATTGAAAGGGTTTTTGGGCGAATTATCAAACGTTGCCGTAAACGACAATCGATCGATATCTTGTAGTAGAATTGGTTCGGACCATTCATAAGTGTGTTGCCAATTGAAGTCGTAATGTGGAACATCCAATACCGTCTGTTCGACGTCTCCTTGTCGAATTCGTACTTGAAACGCTTTTCCGCGGAGGTGCATATGAGGCATCGCGGCCAAAAGGATACCATCCTTAGGGAGCCAACCCACGCTGGCGTCGACAGCATGTTTTGCCGTATTTGGCGGAATCTCAAATTCTTGATCGATGCCAGCCAGAGTAAACACCTCGTGCGTCACCGAGGACTCTTCCGTAAAATTCAATCCGATTTTTGTTTGATCTAACTGCTCTTTTCCGTTCGGAGTGTAATGCATTTGGAACACCAATTTCGAGCCAGCTGGCACGCGTCGAGCGTAGCCGGACGGAAACTCGGTCGCACGTTGCCCCGGAACATAAGCCGTGAGCCAACCTATACCAGTAAAGCTCTCGCCGTCCGGTGGTCGGATAAAGACGATTGCATGATGCACAACTTCCGGGCTCCCAGGAATTACTTGCGCAGCCGTAATCCATCTGTCCTCATGAACCCCCGGGTCCACAACAAAGTACTGATAGTCAACAGATCCAACAGCAGGAACCCGGTACGGTTGTTCTCGCATCATCACCACTTGGTCTGGCTTTTTCGGCAATCGCCAACCATCTAAAAAAGTAGGTTTGGAGGGCAAGTCCTCAGCGTCGCCGTAAGGCATTCCACCTGCGACCCATTCTTTGATCGTTTCAAGCGATTTCAGAGGCATCTGACGGGCGTTTTTGAAAGAACTGTGTTCGGGATTAGCATGCCAGGGCGGCATACGCTTCTGCTCAATGACTTCGACGAGCATGTCTGCCCAACCGAGCACCTCATCGTAGTTTGAGATATCGAATGGACCGATCTCCCCTGTGCGATGGCATTCCAGACAATTCGCATAGAGAATGGGGGCAATGGTTTTGCAGTACGTGAAATCTGTTTTTTGTGCCGGAGCTTGGAGGAAGGTTATCAAACAACCGACTGGGGGTGTCGAAGGGATCGAAACGGGTTTGTTCGCAAGCAATTCCTCGATTGCAATTTGCAGGTCCAATCGGCTTGGTGCGGCGCGTTTGACACCGGGCGAGAACTGGTCATCAATTCTTCCACGATAAACGATCGTGCTATTCCGATCGAGTACGACAACTTCGGCTGTCCGTGTTGCTTGAAAGCGTTTTGCAATCGTCTGATCGGCATCCTTTGCGAGAGGAAAGCGGAGAGAAAGATCACTCACCAATTGACCCATTTCCGACTTGGAATCGTGCTGGTTGCTATTGATACCAACAAAGCGAACTCCGCTTTCCGAGAATTGCTTCGCCATCTCCTCCAAACGCTGGGCATACGCTCGGGCCACTGGACATTCGTTACCCAAGAAGGCAAGGACCGTGATCGAGTCGGACTTCCCTAATCCGATTCTCCGACCATCCAAGGTGGTTAGCGTAAGGTCTTCGAACGCATCGATGGACTGGGCTGAAGTCAATGACGACTGACCAAGTACGCACGCGATGCAACAAGCGACAAAGTGTTTAAGTAGGAATCGTTGGATGTGCATTGGACCGATTTTGATTTGCTTCGAGTTACATGGAAAAAGCAGGAGTGCAAGCTCAGTCCATTTCTTTTCAACGCGACATTATACCGGAAACCAGAACCTTGGAACACTAAGTGAAAAAACTGCAAAACCGCCGAACGACACCGTCGTCAACCACTTGGGCATCGCCCCACAATTTACAGACGGCGCGGCCCGATGGGCACGCGGCTAAACGAAAGCGAGACCTCGCTGAACAGGAATAATTGGTGGTGTTGACTGAGATTGGTGGTGTTGGCTGAGACGTGTCAAGAAAATGGCAAAGGCGTCCCTGCTTCGGTCTATGTTTCTATGTTTCTATTTTCTATCTGAGATCTGAGATCTGAGATCTGAGATTTGAGATCTGAGATCTGAGATTTGAGATCTGAGATCTGAGATTTGAGATCTGAGATTTGAGATGTGAGATTTAAAGTCTGAAGTGGATGGGTGTGACCGGCTATTCGGGTTGTTAGGATGCCATTGATAAAAAGTCGTCGCAGTAGTTTTTTCGGTGCTTGCCGAATTTCGAGAGGCTTACCACTCGGTGTTGTTCCGTGACCACATCCCAAAGTTCGCTCGCTTCAATACATCGTAAGTTCAGCATCGATTGCGCTCCCTTTTCCTTCCATCGCATTCCACTCCGTTCCATGCGATCTTTGATCACGTGGCGACAAGCGCCCTCAATGAACCCTGTAGCGATCGGAAGACCTTTGGCCAGGTACTCGTCGTACTTCATCCTGGAACGATTTGCGTCCAGGTAGTGAATGATTTGATCTAGCTCCTTTTTGGTACGTGTTTACCGGGGGTAAACTGATATTTTAATTGACCGACGGTCTGGGTTATGTTGTAGCGATGGAAACAGACTCGCCACAACCGGATTGTACCCGCTGCAAGGAACTTGAGAAACAAGTCGCTGAACTTGCTGCCC
>JANMHA010000156.1:0-17305 GCA_031374925.1 Pirellula sp.
CGACCATACCGTTGAGCGCATCTAACCCAAGCACCAAATGGCCTGGGTACTTTTCACACATTTTTGCAAACCAACTAGGGTCCTTTAAGGCTGCGGTACCGACCACCAAGCGAGAAAGCCCCAGATCGAGCAACCGTTCAATCGTTGCCTCGGTTCGAACGCCGCCACCCAATTGAACTATTCGATTTTCGGCGACAGCAACAATACCGAGAATTGCCTGCTCGTTGACGATGCTGCCAGACTTGGCGCCATCCAAGTCAACACAATGGAGGAATTGAGATCCGGTCGCGAACCACTTAGTCGCAACGTCAGCAGGTCTGTCACTGAAGATCGTGTTCCGGCTGTAATCGCCTTGTTGTAATCTCACGCATTTGCCACCGAGCAAATCAATCGCAGGCCAAATTTCCACGTTGAACTTTCATTTCTAACTGACCAACCTCCCTTGGGGAGGGTCGGCCGTAGGCCGGGGAGGGTGAACTACGGTCGATTTCTGGCTGTGGTGGTCGCTCTCGGCTGAGAACTCTTGCCGTTGGACACTTCCTTTTGCGTAACGTGCCGGCCGTACTGAGGTGGCACCATTCGATGCAGGATCACAGGAATGGGGTTGCTGTGAACCACCACTTCTTTGCCATTGATTATTTGCTTGTGTTGTTTTGCGCTGGCGTCGCTTGCCAATGCGATCATTGCGACAGCGACAAGTAGGATCGTAACGATTCTTCGGGTTGTTTTGGTTTTCATGTTGTTGAGGTCCCCCTTTTCGAGTCAAGAATGACCAATGTGATCGTTCACGATTGTACCTCATCATTACTCCGAATTACGTAATTCTCCCAAGATATGCCGATTGGCGACAAGAATGTTGTTTGTACCGATTGAGGCACCTGCCTAGTGACCCATCCTCGGTTTTCGAGGTGTGACATCCTTGAGTTGTTGGTCGACTTGGATGAACCTAGAGGGATCCAAGATTACGAACCGCGCTTCGGGAGAGGCGACATTGATCAAGAGAAACCTCATGCACTCTGGTTGGCTAGTTGAAATGGCAGGCTTGTGGGGATACCACGGCGCAACACTGAGTTGCGAACGACAGGCTTTGCCCGTCGAGGCTGTCAACGAATATTGGCTGAGGAGCCGGATTCGTTTCGATGGTTGGAACGCGATGCTTTCGAATCTTCGAACACAGACTCTCTCACTGAGCATTGCTCGGCGCGTTCGGGCTTGGCAAAGACTCAGAAGCGTCATCGAAGAAATACTTCTTGCGGAACCACTTACAAGAGTTTGTGTTGCCGTTGCCGCTCAGCTTGAAGAAAAGCAAGTGGATTGCGATTCGCGATCGATTTTGCACAACGTTTTGAGCACGCATTGCGAAGTCCGCAATCGCTGCCTCACGATCATTCTCGAAGGAGTGGAACGCGGTATTTCAGATGCCGAGGAACTAAATCGACTGCGACACTACTTAGAGCACTGGACAGACATGCTGCTCGGGTATTTTGCCCATTCGTCGTCGGGTGCGCAGTACTCATTCTCTGTCTCACGCATGGAGGACTTTGCGGAGGACTACAGCCAACGTACGCTTGGTAACGATTCCAAAGTGGTGTGGTCACTCCTCCAAGCCAGTTGCCGCGCATGGCTGGATGAACACTGCGATCACCCACCTGTTTCGCCTCGCATGAATCATCGCATTTGCGAAGCTGCGATTGGGATGATCCATCCCCATTTATTTGATTCACTCGGATGCATGCGATCGCGATTGATCCAGTCGATTGAACACGGCATCGACCATGCGGATGCCACGGTCGCTAGTCTGGACGACGGTTCTTGGGAATCGATGTCTAACGTTTTGAACGCGTCATCGAAACAGAAGCCTGTTCGATTTCAGGGTTAGACAGTCCCTTTGACTAACTCGCGATGGCGGAAGTCGCCTCCAATTCTAGATCGTCATGCGGGTGATCCAACTCGATCTTCGGACAGACCGATACCTCGATCGATGGCTCAATTGGGTCATTGTCCAAGAACGTTCCCATCCAGCGGTCCCAAACATTAAAGAATGCACCGAAGTTGTATCGCATATTCGTATGGTGGTTGTCGTGATGCGTCACGTTGTTAAACCCTTTGAACATCCAATGGCGCGACATCCATCGCGGGACCATTTCGTAGCCGGTGTGGCCGGCTATATTGATCATCGAATCGTACGAAAGATATGCAAGCAAAACGATCGGCTTAAGCGGCAGAAAGACCACAATCAACATCAGGCACGCGAACTGCAGAATTGCTTCTAAAGGCTGGAAGGCAAAAATTGCCCAAGGGGATGGACTGACCGATTTGTGATGCCCCGAATGGAAGTATTTAAATACCGGCCGCCAATGCATGAACCGGTGAGTCCAATAGAACATCGTATCATGCAGGACCAGGCAAAGGAAAAAACTGATAGGTATGTAGTACAACGGGTACTTGAACGTATCCCAATAAATGCTTGTCAGTCCCGCTTTGTACAGTTCGAGCAACCCAGTACCCATGATTGCGAAAATCAGAATCGCTTGTGCGGACAACCTTACTTCTCGCTGGATACCGAGCCGCGTTGGACGCCGGGTCTGGATGCGACGCTTTTCCTTTTCGTCGTTCGTACGCAGGAAATACGTGTAATAAGAATGACCGCAGGGAACCAAATAGCCCAAGACGAGAATAAATAGAAAGACAACTGTGAACTCAGCAAGAAGCATCGTGATTAATTCAGATAGGGACATTGATTCGTATCCGAATGATTTTACGGGCGTGCCTTACGATTGGCGATCAGTAGCCACCGGCGTAGATGGACAGATTTACTGGCGAAAGCGGCCTCATTGTAGAGGGTTAACCTGCGAATCGAAAGAATGGAATCACTCAAGAAGTCAAGAAAGTGTGGAATGATGTTCGGGTCGTAGCGCTAAAGCTGCGGCTTTTCTTCGCCGCGAAGCTTCGCTGCGGCTTTGGCTTTGTTCTTCTTGCCTTCAACTGGTGGCGCAAGCCCATCTCCTGGCTGATTCCAAAGACGGTATGGGTCATTGAGGCGGCGCATTTCGCTTAACAGCAGGGCTTCCATTTCGGCCAGCTTGGCGGCGTGCTTCGGATCGTTGGCTAGATTGGTCAATGCTGGATCGATCTTGACGTGTTCGGCGACGAATTCATTAGGATTGGTTGCCAAGTGGAATAGCTGTGATTCATGAATTGCACCGTCGAGAACATCGTATTTGATGAGTTTCCAGTCCCCTTTCTTAACACATCTCATGCCCGGCTTGGTGCCGCCACAATAGACGCCATAAAGGACCTCACGGACGGTGGATTGCTTACCTTCCAGCACAGGCCTAAAGCTCATTCCTTCGTTGCTTGGTGGCGCGGGAATGCCGGCCAAGTCGCAAAGCGTAGCGAGGGTATCCAACAAGTAAACATTGCCAAGTGCACGGCTACCTGGCTTGATGCCCGGACCTTTGACAACAAGGGGCACTCGCCATGTGTGCTCGTAAAGGTTCTGTTTCCCTTGCAAACCGTGGCGGCCAATGGCAATCCCATGGTCGGCGGTATAGAAAATGTAGGTGTTGTCCAACTCGCCCATGGCTTCCAGCTTGGTGAGTACGCGTCCAAGTTGAATGTCGATAGCTTCGCTGCAAGCAAACTCTCGGCCCAGTTCGTTGCGGATCGTGCGCTCATCGCGTTTTTCCCACACGCCGCTGACGGTGGTTTCATCGCGCAAGCCAGGATGACCATGTGCAAATGGATGCGCCGATAGATAGTTAACGGGCAGTTCGGGCTGCTTCGGGTTGGCGGGCGGCAAACTGGAGTTGTCGGTATGATTCACCGCGCCATATTTTTCCAGCAGTTCCGGGCGGCCGTCGCGAGTGTCGTGCGGATGAGAAAAACCGAAGTAGATTAGGAACGGGTCGGCATCCTTTGCCGCTTCCCTCTCATTGAGGTAGTTCATGACCTGGTCGCCATGCCAGGGACTACCGCTTTCATCCGTGGCACCTCGTTTGCTGGCGTCATGACGCACGGTGAACTGTTTGTTGGCTCCTTCGTAGGAATTGCCTAATTTGCAGGTACGCATGGTGTCATAGCCTGCACGATTAAAAACCGCAGCCAACGTGTTTTGTTCCAGGTTCGGTGGGCAATATTCTTCCGCCTCCGGGGCAATCGGCAAATGCCATACGGTGCGACCGCTCATAATCATGTGGCGTGACGGCGTGCAAACAGCGCCGACAAAAGCCCCCATGTGATGTGCCGCGTCAAAAATCATGCCTTGTTCGGCAAGCCTATTGATGTTTGGCGACTGAAGGACGGAACTTGGATTGTAGAATTTGAAATCAAAAGGGGACTGATCATCGACAAGAACGAACAGGAAATTAGGGCGGCGAGCTGAAGTTCTGGTCTTCGCTGGTACTGAGGACGCAAGTGACGAACGGATCTTTTCGGCGACCTGGGCCGCGAGCTTTTTGTAGCCGTCCTCTTTGAAATGAACGTTTCCTTTTCCGGCAAAAATATCAGGTGTGAAATTATTTGACACGGCATGCAAGTCGTTTATCGCGATCCCATGCTTGGCCATCACTCTTGCGGCGACTTCGTTGTACTTGATGTCGTCCCCTACAAAGCGTCCCTCTTCGCCCTCTGGGACGACGGTCGTGTTGGCCCAGATCAACACAGCCCCGGTTTTCTCAAGTCGCTGGACGAGAGTCTCTAGATTTTTTTCATATTGATCAAGGCTTGTACTGACGGTCCCTTTGATCTTGTCCCTGCGCCCTTGCGTTTTGGAATCGGGATGGCGGTAACAAAGGTCGTGCAGTCCCCAGTTGAAGTGAATCGCATCCCACTTGGTTGTCCCGATCCACTCGTCGATATTCTTGAGACCGTTTTCGGTCGGCCCGGCATTACCTTTATTATGCACGACGTTGGCTTCCGCTAGCAGCGTTTGCCGCACGTGCGGGGTATATCCGATCGAAATGGAATCGCCGATGATCAATACCTGTGGAAGCTCATCTCTCCGAAGAGCCTCTGCACCATGTGCCAAGAGCGAATCAAACGAGCCGAAAAACAACATGGCGAACGGAAGAAGTCGAATGAGTATGGTCATTGAGGATGCCTATTTGTTGCGTGAGAATCGATTTCGTCCTTTAGTGTAACCCGTTGGTTCGAACCCAGACAACCGGTCGTAAGGCGAGTGGCCGACTGAGATCGAGTCCTTTTTAAGGCTTTGGTACGGGCTTGTCCCGACCGGGGCAGCAATTGGTGGTTCCTGTCAGCTTCGGTTCCAAGTAAAATTCAAGCATCGAAATGTCCAGTTTCGCAATGAGTAAGTGCGGTAACTCGTCGCGCTATCGCGGATAGATAGGCAACAATGGTTTCTGCTAATCGCTTGTCCTTTTTGCGGTTATTTGCAACACTAGCTTTCCGAAATACGTCTTCCTCCTCATCTAGGTTGATCGCGCGATGCAATTCTCAAAACGACAGATAACTTTGGACTTGGTCCTCTACCTGCGATTTTGCCTTGTTTTTGGTCTGACATGGGCGGTTGGATGTTCTAAAGATGAGTTGAACAAGATGGTCGAAACGGTCCAAACCAAAACTTCGGCGGTCGTGCAAGAAACGGTCGCAAAGGTTATGCCGATGGGATCTGTGCAGCTTTCGCTCGACGAAGGAATCGAAATCCCCATATGCACTGCACGTCTGCTTAGCATGGGAGAGAGTCGGCCAAGTATTCTGCAAATACGCTCTTACGGCGACGACGACCGAGATGCCGTCAAATCGGTTCTGTTTCAAGGAAAAACCTCCGCAACAACGATTCAAGAATTGGTTGGTCAAACGATAACGGGGCAGCTATTCGCTCAGAGCAACAAAGAAACGGGACTGTGGCAAAGTGATTCCGAAGGGCCGAGTTCCGTAAAGATCCTTGCGCTACAGGAGACCGAACTTGTTGGAGAAATCTTGCAATCCAAAATGGTGAGAGTGGATGGCAAGAGCGGCTATCCAAGCGGTTCGTTTCGAGCTGTTTTTGTAAAGCCTTGAGGCATTGTAAGCACCCATTTCCCATCAAAGTCTCAGACAGGAATACCATGTCCATCGCTCGTATCAAGATGATTGCGTTGACCCTAATCAGCTTCGCATGCCAATGCTGCAGTTCCAACGCGGCCGACCCTAGCACAACAGATCCAACGCCTCCAATTGCAATCCATGGCTTTATGGACGAAGCAAAAAAACTGTACGCAGAGGCAGTCAAGGATGATGAAGCCTGCGCCAAACTCTATCAACAAATGACAAAGGGTGGACCGAAAGCCGATTCGGTGGGCAAGCAAAGCATGCATGTTAAGCGTCTGCTGCGGCTTTCCGAGCGATTGACCGATTTGGGTGAACCGGCTGGTGCGGAGTTTCGAATGCGTTTTGAAATTCACGAAAAGGAACGCGTGGAAGCCTTTCATGCCTTTGGCGGGACTCCCCTAGCCCAACAGATGCATATCAAAGCGATTGCCAGTCTGCAAAAGAACCTACAAAAACGCTTTAAGAAAATTGAAGAAGTATTTGCCAAAGCCAAACAAGATCCATTGGAAGCTCAAGGCATTCTTGATGCCGCGTACGACGAATACGAATCGGTTGCTGGGATCCTTTCAACTCCCCAACGCATGCCATTTAGCGAAATGATAGAAGCTACGGGTAGATTGAGTCCCATCGCGAGTGCACACCGCAGGCGAATGGTACACGAGGCGATCACTGCCGCTTCGTTGGAAGTGGTCAAGGAACTCGACCAATTTCGATCCGGATGTTCCACCTCTGTCGCAGGTCTTCAAGCTGGCAAGGTGACTTGGGACGGCAAGTCCCTCACCGGTCCTGAGTTTGTTAATGAGATGATGCGAGCCGGCTTCGCTATCCAAGCCCGATTGCAGCGGATCATTGCTCTTCAACATATTAATCGCACGGCCTCCGGCAACGATCTCTCCTTTGAATCGAATTCGGGGAAAGTGCCCGCCAACGGTATCGACCCAAGTTGGAATGAGCAGCTCTCTAAACTCAAGTCAGGTTTGAGTGATGCGGCAGTCCTACTTATCGATCGTGATACGCAAGGACTCACTGCAAATGACCTAATCACAAGGTTAGGCGACTACGCCACTGCACTTGGAAAATACTCGCATCGGGTGGCCGAAGACGATTGGAACAATGCTTTCGACGCTGCGATTCTTAAAGCCGCCAAGCAAGTCCCCGAAGCGGAGAAAATAGTACGCAGCTACCACGAAGTGACAAAAGAGTTGCTCAAGTGGAAAGAACGATTCGCAGTCAAACAAGAGTCTATCCTGTCTGGAAATACAAAACCGCTTGGACGCGTCATTGAGGGAGCCACACCTCGAACCGACACGCTTCCGGGATACTTCAGGAGCGGTCAAAATTCGACTCCTTATCCAATGATTTACAATTCAACGATTGAGGCTTTACCCGTCCTTGGAAAGAACCTTGGAAAGGATGCATCTGCGATCGTCGGCAGCGTCGTCCGTTTAGATAGTGATTCCCCAGTGTGGATTAGCAGGATGGACAACTCTATTTATGCAAGGCTTTCCAGTGACTTCTACAAGCCAGAATATGCGAGCAAACTCAAATCCGAACTGATGATTTACGACTCGAAACCGCCGCTAAGTGTTCGGGCAGCGTCGGCTGTATACACTGCAGAACGCGGTGACAACTTAACGGTCGGTGGTACCATCACCGAAGTCTTCGCTGAAGGTTCGTTGACGCGAATGATTTCCATGAAAGAGAACGCAGCTCCCTTTTCGGGAATCGACGTACCTGTTTCGTTTGCGATTGACCAACCGACCAGCCAAGTTTCACTTCGAGCCTCCGTTTCAGCAAAGTGGTTTCGCCACCGTTACTTTGCTGTTGGCCCGTAGGTCAAGTAGCTGAGCGAGGCCCTCGCTCAGGTTCAAGATGCGAGCGAGCGAGAGGCCGCGCTCGACCACTGGGACAGTAGTCGCTATTGTCCATGCACATAGCCTCGGGGTGCTAATTGCTTTACCCCGCTTTTGTCCTTGGACCATAGGCCGGTTCGCGTCACAAAGGTACCGATACGAGTCAACGGAATTCCATCAATTTGATCTGGCAGCTTCGACAACACGTGTTCGGGCACGGCCAACAGCAACTCAAAATCTTCACCGTCTCCCAATGCGTGTTCAAGAGGGCTCCGGCCCGATTTTTGAGCGCACATGACGGCGTCGTCACTGATTGGAACCCGGTCTAACCACAGCTCGGCGCCGCATTTGCTTGCAACCGTCACATTCAGCAAGTCTATTCCTAATCCGTCGCTGATATCGGTTGCAGCCGAGACTAGGCCGAGTCGTTTTAGCTCAGCCGCCAAGTTGAGTCTTGGTTCGAACGACAAGTGTTTGCCAAGGATACTGCCCCCCAGTTTTCCCGTGACAACAATGGCATCGCCTGGCTTGGCACCGCTCCGGAGCCAACTACCGCCACGGACGACTTTTCCAATGGCCGTCATATGTAGGACTAGGGAGCCGCCCCAAACGTTAGTGTCGCCACCTGCGATGGCAACATGGTACTTCTTTGCTAGTTCGTAAACTCCCTCAAACACTCCGGCAGCTACGTCCCCTGCATTTTCCTTGGGCAAACAGAGGGAAAGGAAAACCGCAATGGGGGTGGCGGCCATGCTAGCTAAATCACTTAAGTTGACCGCCATCAATTTTCTGCCTGCCGCTTGGGCTCCACATTCGGTTAGAATAAAGTGCGTTCCGTCGCAAAGTGAATCGGTCGTGATTGCCAAATCGGATTGAGCAGAATCCAATGATTCATATCCAATCAGAGCGCAGTCGTCGCCGATTCCCAAATTAACTTTGGGCAATCGAGCTGCTCTTTGTTTGGCCCATGCTATAAAACTGTGTTCCATCGGAGCTGTCAACTAGTTCCTAGAAGTGAAAAAACGCGGTATGAAACTCAACGTAATTGAAACATCGAATCGATTGAGGACGCATTGTGTCCCGAACAACCGACTCAAGGCAAGCGGTCAAGCCGCCTATTGTGGTATTCAAAGACTGGCTTTTGCCTTGGTTTTTGCAATTTCCACATCGTATTCCGCCGACTTTTTGACGGCCAAGGAAGATGAACCGAAACCAGCCGTTCCAGAAATCCTGTCTTGGATTTCAGACCTTGGCTCGAACGACTACTCCAAACGACAATTGGCAACCTTAAACCTCAGCAAGCAAAAGTCGGAAGCGATTCCGTTCGTAATCCAGGCCATTCACGATGCCACCGGCGAAAAGGCTGACCGTCTTTTTCAGTTCCTCTCGTCGGTCGCTTCTGACCCTTATAGTGATTCTGGAAAGCTTGCCTTTGATTCGCTGAACGAATTGGCTTGGTCTCGAACGACCGGAAAGTCGATTCGGGCGGAGAAGATCCTGCAAGTCATCGGTGCCGACCAGAGAGACGCCGCGTTGGATTTGCTCGAAGCCTGCAAAGCACCGTTGCGAGAACGCGAACTTCAAGTCATGAGCAGTAAGTTCTTTGTTAGGAATCCGCTAGTCATCGACAGAAGATTCACTGGAAACGCCGCCGATCTCGCTTGCTTGAAATGGTTAACCGACGTCGAATTCGCTAGGCTAGAGGGACCGCAAATCGATCGAGAGTTATTGAAGCAGGTCATTCAACTCCCTCACCTTAAGAAACTGCAGTTGGTTGAAACACTACTCACGGCAGATGATCTAGTCGTGTTGAGAGACGCGCCCGACTTGGATCTATTGGAATTCGTGTATTCACCAATCGGCGATGAAGCGGTGGAGATACTTACCAGCTTGCCTGTGTGGGGTAATGTCTATCTGTTCGGCACCAAGCTCACGCAAATTGGCCAACAATCGCTCAAATCCAGACTAGATGGCATTGAACTTTTTATGTCGCGTGGTGGCTTTTTGGGGGTGCAAGCACTCGGAAACTCGGCGATCATCAGTGCCGTGGTACCTGGTGGCGCGGCGCAAATAGCTGGCCTTATTCCAGGCGACAAAATGCTGTCAGTGAACGGTGTCCCGATCCATTTGTTTGATGACTTAAGAAAGCAACTTGCCAATTTCGCCGATGGCGAAAAGGTCACCATTGAATTTGAGCGTGTTGAGAGACAACAGCGAGAATTCCGTCAAGGCGGTTTCCCTCAAGGTGGACTTCCGGGAGGGTTCCCTCAACGTGAAGGACTTCCGGGTGAACCACCAAAGCGAGAAGTATTCCAACTCGAAGTGACGCTTGGCAAACGAACGGAGAGCAACAGGGAACGGTGAAACGGGACGAGATTCACGCTTGGAAGCCAATCGATTTGACACGGCTACGTCGTCTTGCGAGAAAATGGTTTTCAGAAAATGGAAGAGCATTGCCATGGAGGCAATCGTCCGATCCATACTCGGTTTGGGTGAGTGAAATCATGTTGCAACAAACCCAAGTTGCAACCGTCGTTCCCTATTATCTTCGCTTTCTCCAAGCCTTTCCTAATGTGGATGCCTTGGCAAATGCTCCTCTTGACGAAGTGTATCGCCATTGGGCTGGGTTGGGCTATTACAGGCGTGCAAGGCAAATGCATCAAGCCGCCAAAGTCATTCAGGCGAAACATAATGGCGATTTTCCGATCGATTTCGAAAGCGTTAGCGAGTTGCCGGGCATTGGGCGTTATACCGCGGGCGCTGTCCTGTCCTTTTCCCGGGATCAGCGACAGCCCATTGTGGAAGCGAACACGCAGCGACTCTACGCACGCCTACTCCATCTCAAAGCTGAAACTTCGTCCAAGCAAGGACAGTTGCACCTTTGGTCTTTTGCTGAACTTGTTTTGCCCAAGCGAACCGGTAGCGGTGGACTCAACCAAGCGCTTATGGAAATCGGTTCGCAGATTTGCCTGCCCAAGAATCCGCTTTGCTTGCTTTGCCCTCTGAATGAGTTGTGTCCCACCTTTGCGACCAACTCGCAAGCCGCCATCCCTGTCCCCAAACCTCCGCGGGTGTTTACGGAGCTTCGTGAAGCGGCGTTGATCGTACGAGACAACCAAGGCCGCATCCTTATGCGTCGCTGCGCTCCAGATGAACGTTGGGCGGGTCTTTGGGATTTCCCTCGATTCGACGTTACTCAGTGCAAACCCGCCTCCGAGCCCGATCACCTTGCGATTCAGTTTCGAGAAAGATTTGGTAAGTCAGTACGAATAGGTGAAAAGATTCACGAACTTAAACATGCTGTGACTCGGTACCGGATCACACTCAAAAGTTACGAAGCGGAAATCGACTCACCGGGTTTGGGGAAATGGAATTCGGAGGTGGAGAGGATTTGGAAGGATCCCACCAAGCCTTCCGATCTTGCACTCAGTTCCTCGGGGAAACGAGTATGGGTTTGGCTGTTGGGTGAAGCACTTAAAAACTCACCGACGTTGACTACGTAACATGCTGGTCGCCAACGAAAAACGGCTGCGAGTTTCGTCGCAGCCGTCAAGCGATTCCCGCACCAAGCGTCGAATCAATAATGTTTTCTTAGAAGCTTCAAATTGGAAGCTTAGTTGCATCCGCAGCTTGGAGCTGGAGCTTCGCAACCGCAGCTTGGAGCAGTTTCGCAGCAGCTCTTGCGAGCGAACTTGCCTTTGAGGCTGGCAAACATGTCTTTCATGCAGTGCTTGCGAGCTGGCTTGCAGCAAACTGGAGCTTCGCAACCGCAGCTCGGAGCAACTTCGCATCCACAGCTTGGAGCAGGAGCTGCACATGGAGCAGGAGCTGCGCATGGGGCGGGAGCTGCACAGCAGCTAGGTGCTGGAGCTTCGCAACCACAGCTTGGGGCTGGTTCACAGCAGCTCTTCTTGCAGTGGAAGTTGCTCAGCATGCCTTTGATTTTGCATCCGAGGTTCAACTTGGGTCGGCAAGCAGGAGCGGACTCACAGCAGACTGGAGCTGGTGCTTCGCAGCAAACTGGAGCTGGATTACAACAGTCGTTCTTCTTACAGAACAGTCCAGCCGAAGCGCTCGAGGACGAGATTGCAGCACAAACAACAACAGTCAAGGTAACGATCAATCGACGCATGGAACTCTCTCCAAAACAAAAAGTTTTAATAAACCGCGCCGTGAACTTCTTGGCTGTCATGCCTATACGAGACATGATCCAGTGCCACCATTCCTTGATGGCAGTTGACGCGAAATCTGTTACCATCAGCCTTCACTCTGAAATCGGAAATGCCAACCTAGTCGAAAGATTTTGCGCAAAAGATTGAGTCGCTGGTAGCCGGTGACAACGACGGTATCGGTTATGCCAATTGGCCTAGATTTGCCGTGGCGAGCATCCCACCGCATGAGGGACCAACTGCATAAAAAAAGCGGGCCTTGCGGTCCGCTCTTGTGTTTGCATCGATGATATCGAAGGTAGATTCCGTCGAAATGGCTACTTCTTCTTCTTCTTCTTGTCGTCGGCTTCGTCCTCTTTCTTGACCTTCTTCTTTTTCTTCAAGGAGATCTTTGGGACTCGGACTTTGGCCATACCGAGAACGACGCTGCTGTCAGACCACTTATCCAGATCTTGCAGGCGTTTAATCCGTTCAGCACGGGTCATTACGTTCCGGCTCTTGATCGCCCCAGCGCGGACTTTCAAGCTCTTATCGAGAGTCATAAAAACGTATACTCCTAAGGACGACCAATGTAGTTTTGAAGGGAAGGTGGCAGATTTTAGCGAGGGTGAGCACGCCCCACAAGGCAAAAACAGGGGGATTGGCTCCAAACTTGGCTAAACTACGAAAAAGACGAGAGATTGCCTGGTTTTCGCCCTCAGCTCACGCCATTGCCGTATCCATGTCATACCATTTTGCGATTTGATTCGTGTTGATTCGCGTTATTCGCGGGCGAATTCCATTGTGCCGGAGTGCCCGCCAATCATGCGAATTCGACCTTTCGTATTTGTGTCTCAGCACCAAGCTTTAAACTCAGATAAAATCGAAGCACTCCAAATTTGGCGGCAAAACAAATCGCATTCGAAACCAAACAACCGATCGAAAGAATCCATGAACGTCGACCAATTAAAGGCAATTCAGGCACCCATCAAGGATCAATACCGCATCGATCCAACCTCCGCTATGGTGACGATTCGATCCGAGGGTAGGGTCGAAGTATCGGATCAACATTGCGTCATACAGTCGCATGCTGGGACAATTCGGGCAGGCCTGCATCCTGCTGCCGGCGGTACCGAAGACGACGCTTGTTCGGCCGAAATTCTTTTGGAGTCCTTGGTCGCCTGCGCTGGAGTGACCTTCGGGGCTGTCGCGACCAACATGGGGATTGACATTCGGTCATGTACCATTGAAGCCGAAGGTAATATGGACTTTCGAGGAACCTTGGGAGTCGAACGAACCGCTCCGGTAGGATTGACTGCAATCCGATTGAATTTCAGGATCGAATCCAGTGCGGAATCGGCAACCCTCGACAAACTGGTTAGCCTGACAGAAAGATACTGCGTGATTTACCAAACTCTGATCAAGGGAGTCTCAGTAATGACGGCAAGAAACTAGTGTAGCACGGCACTCTTAGGTTGTGATTTTATTATTGTCGCCTTTCGCTCCTAGGTTGTGAATTTATTATTGTCGCCTTTCGCTCCTAGGCTGTGAATTTATTATTGTCGCCTTTCGCTCCGCGAAAGTTCGCCGCGTTGACACACTTTTGCGGAGCAAAAGGCGACAAACTTCTGCACCTTGCGAAAAAAATCAAAACCTATCCGTGCCGTGATTCTCGGCACGGAGTGCCGAGCTACACTCAGCCACGGTCGAGTCTTGCTATCGTTGCTTCGACGGCGGTGATTAGGGCTTTTGCCTTGTTGACCGTTTCTTGGTATTCGCTGGTCGGGTCACTGTCCGCGACTAAGCCTGCACCTGCTTGGATGTAGATCTTGCCTCCGCACATCACCATGGTGCGAAGGGTGATGCAAGTGTCCATATTCCCACGGTAATCGAAATAGCCCACCGCCCCAGCATAGGGTCCGCGACGTGTTGGCTCCAATTCATCGATAATCTCCATCGCGCGAACTTTTGGGGCGCCGCTTACGGTTCCGGCTGGCAAACAGGCTTTGAAAGCGTCCATTGCGTCCATATCGTCACGCAGGACGCCAGTCACGTTGGATGAAATGTGCATTACATGCGAATAGTGTTCGACTACCATCAAATCGCTCAATCGGACCGAGCCAAATTTTGCAACGCGACCTATATCATTTCGCCCCAAGTCAACCAACATCACATGCTCAGCCCGCTCTTTGGGGTCTGCCAGCAACTCGCGAGCGAGTTGTTCGTCTTGGTCCGCCGTCTTCCCACGAGGTCGCGTTCCTGCCAAGGGGCGAACGGTCGCAACCCGGTCCACAACACGCGACATCACCTCAGGACTACTACCAACGAGAGTACAGGATGGCGTTCGAACTAGAAACATAAACGGGCTCGGGTTGATTACTCGCAACGAGCGATACACTTCCAACGGCTCGCAATCGCTTTCGATTTCAAATCGTTGGCTCAACACGACTTGGAAAATATCCCCCGCCTGAATGTACTCGCGGCATTTTAGAACCGCTGATTCGAACTCCGCTTGAGTGAAGTTGGATTTAGGCTGAATGGTGGGTGCTTGACCGAGGACGATGTCTGCGGCTGGAATCGCTGGTATCGACTGGCTGATCCTGTCGGTTACCTCGTTGATGCGTTGAACGGCAGCCTCGTACGATTCCTGGTCGTTTCCGTTAGCGGACTTGGGCACCAGATTGAGAACCATGACCGTTTTATTGACGTTATCGAACACCACCAACAAATCATAGAATCCGAAATCCAAATCCGGCAAGTGTCTATCGTCGCGCGGCGAGTTGGGAAGATTTTCGACGTAGCGAACCACATCGTACGCTGCGTAGCCAATGGCACCGCCTACGAAAGGAGGTAAATCGGGCAGACAAGCAACGGACAAGTTACCGAGCTTTTCACGTAGAAAAACCAATGGGTCAGAAGCGGTCTGATGGATTGTTTGCCCCCCATGGTGCCATTCCACCTCATTCCGATAGGCGACCACGCGGGAACGTGGGCCGATAGCAATGAAGCTATAGCGACCGATTTTCTCGCCCCCAATTACGCTTTCAAAAAGGCACGCCGGGCTGTGGCCATCATCGAGCATGCGAAAAGCGGAAACCGGCGTCAAATGATCGCTCAAAAGTCGCCTGTATACTGGAACCAAGTCGAATTCACGGGACAGAATCTGATATTGTTCAAAACTAGGAAATGCACTCATCCTATCGAGTTAGCTTTCAATCGCGCGAGAATCATTGCCCTAGCCGCATCGCCGGATCGGCCCAACATGCCTATACTACCAGTGAAGTAGTTTACCGCGAACCAGCACGCGAGAGAATTTCAAGATGAAGTGCCAGCACTGCGAAAAACCAGCGACATTCCATATTACGGAACTTACCGAGCCAAATGGCCCCAGCGTTCTGCACTTGTGTGAGGAGCACGCCAGGACGTTTTTGTCCAACGAGGGGACAGCTACGCCAGCTTCAGCTTTGTCGAGCATGCTGGCTAAACAGCTGAAAATCGAAAAGGCCGCCGAGGAACTCGCGACCTCAGATAAGAGAACTTGCCCAATTTGTGGCATTAGTTTCGCCGATTTCCGCAAAGGAGGTCGGCTTGGTTGCGCGTATGACTATGTCGCCTTCGAAAATGATCTGGAGCCTCTGCTCATCAATATCCACGGAGCTCTGCAGCATGTCGGCAAGGTGCCGACCAACCAAACCGGTTCACCAGAACGTCAGCATCGCCTAATGCAGCTTAAGGTCGAGATGAAAGAAGCGGTAGAAAAAGAAGATTACGAAACGGCCAGCCGATTACGCGATAAGATAACGGCGGTGGAATCGGGTGACGAAGCCTCGTGGAGCGCAGAAACTCCCAAAGATCTAGACGATGATTTCCAATCGGAAACGCCGATCCCGTGATTAACCTAACTCAACCGCTAACCTGATTGCGACCTAATTACTTCCGAACTCCGCTACTCCAACGAAAATATCGATCGTGAAACTTGAGGAACTAGCTAATCAAAGCAGCGAATGGATGCGTGGCCAAGGGCCGGAATCGGACATCGTGATGAGCAGCCGAATCCGCTTGGCTCGCAATCTGTCTGAGTTTCCCTTCATCCGAAAATGCACTCCCAAAGACCGGGTCGCCATTGCAACATCGGTTCACCGCGCGCTCGATTCGCTTCCTTTATCCGCCGATACTGAGTATGTCGACGTTGCGAAACTAGGCGACTTAGATCGCCAATTCCTGATGGAACGGCAATTGATCAGCCACGAACTGAGCGAAAGCCAGGGAGCCCGAGCAGTCATACTCGACCCGCATGAACGATTCAGCATTATGGTCAACGAGGAGGATCACTTGCGTCTCCAAGTCATGCAGAGTGGATTGGATCTAGAAGCGGCTTGGCAACGCATGGATCAACTCGACAATCAACTCGAAAGCAAACTGACTTACTCGTTCCACAAACAACTCGGTTACTTGACCGCATGTCCAACAAACGTTGGAACAGGCTTGAGAGTCAGCGTGATGTTGCATTTGCCAGCCCTGGTCGCAACTAAACAGATCGACAAAGTCTTTCGGGCTTTGAATAAAATCAACGTAGCCGTGCGTGGGCTATTCGGAGAAGGCTCGCAATTCATGGGCGATTTCTACCAGATCAGCAATCAGACGACCCTCGGCAAGAACGAGTTAGCTCTGGTGGCCAAAGTGCGTGAAGTGGTTCCTAGGCTAATCGATTACGAACGGAAAGCCAGGGAATTCCTTGTTAGCGAAAGCCGGCAAGACTTGCACGACAACGTGAGCCGGGCTTTGGGAATTCTCTGCACCGCCAAAAAAATCAGCAGCGAAGAGACCATGCACTACCTGAGTAAAGTTCGCATGGGAGTCAATCTAGGTTTAATTGAGAACGTTAAGATTCCAACCGTGAACAAGCTGTTCATCCACACACAACCCGCTCATCTTCAAAAACTCTGCGGCCACAAACTGAGCGTCACCGATCGAAACATCGAACGGGCTAACTATTTGCAACTCCACCTGATCAAACGCCCTGAAAGTGAAATTAACTGAGCAAACTAGTAAGTCACCCTCCCTCGGCAACGCTGTGAAGCATTTTCACCAACAATTCGCTTAGGTTAAGTGGGAGCTTGCCTCCCCTCAACCTTGTTTTGGCGGATTACGTAACAGCCCACGAATCGCCGCACTCCCAACCGCCTCGGAGCCCCAAAGCGGGGGGGGGCGGGGGGGGTTGGGGGAGTTTATGGGTTAAACGCACAATTT
>JANMHA010000179.1:0-27300 GCA_031374925.1 Pirellula sp.
GAGGGCCAACCTTCGTTCTGGGGCCACTTGCTTGCGTAGCATGATGGAAGCGGTGACTTGGGATAGATACGACGATGGCAGCTTTTCAATCAGTTCGCGATTGAGCGAACCGATACCAAGGTCTCTTTTGACGTTTTCAAGAATGGCCCGGCGCGAACCACTCGGTGGCTCGAGCGAAATCAGCCGAGCAGGCTTGTCTGTCTGCTTTCCGTAGTACGCCATCCAGCTACCGCTGCGAGCGGCATCGAGTTCGCTGAATTGCTCTTGAAGCACTGGCTCGACGCAGACAAACGCGAGCTTAGGTGGTACCTCTTCGCTCAGCAAAGCCTCGAGCAAGCTTTTGAGTTGATCGACGGCTATCGGCAAAAGTCGCTTGTTCTCTAGCAATTTTTGTTCGAATTCCGTGTCCTCAATCACGTACTGACAGAGTTCCTCGTTGACCGCAACTCCATTCACTTTAGGTGCAAGATCGTAGCCGAGGGCCTGATAGTAGATCCGCTGCGGTTCTGGCAACGTTGCGATGTCAGCCAGCTTGCGACAGGTCGTTCCAGCCGATTCAACGTCGGTCAGCATGAGTTGGCAATACAGCAACACCTGGAGAATCGGAGCCTGAGGTCCGAATTCGCGTTGCATCGATTCGAGTTTGGTCTTGGCTGTCGTTATTCGGTAGGCGCCTACTAATGCGTTGGCTTCGGCTAGGCGTTCAGCGTAGGGCGCATCCTCCACTTCGATTGGTGATGGGAGCGATTCGCGAGAGAGAGTATTGGCGTTGGTCTGCGAGATGAGCGAGTCATAAGCACCGGACGCGACTCGAACCATGTCGCCACCCATATCGAGCAACATCTCACAATGGAGCAAAGCTGGCAAAATCATGCCTCGTTGGCCCATCGATTCCATCAGATTCATGGCGACCGTAGCCGTCATGGGAGGCAACGCTTCGGTGGCATCCGCGATGGCCTGCAACATCAGTGTTGCCCCCTCTTCGGTGTTACCACGAACCACGGCTACCAGCGAGCGGTAGAGTTTGGCAAGTGGGTTGTCAGGTTGTAGCCGAATGAACTTGGCGGAGGTTTCCTCAAGCGATTCCAGCTCGCCCAATTGCAAAAGCAACTCCGACTTCATCGCCAAAAGCCATGGTTCGGACGGAAGGGTTTTTAGGTTTGCGTTGATCCGATCCAAGGCCGCGACATTTTGTTCGCCGACGATCATGCGATGGATGATTTGCATCTCTGGGAAATGCTCGTTGCACTTGCAGAACTTGATCTTCTTTCCGTTGCCGCAAGGGCAGAAACTGTATTGGTCCAAACTCATGGGCAAACCGATTCAAATTGTTCAAGGGTAGCTGCGACAGGGGTTCAAGCCAATCCATTTTCGGCCTGTCCCCATTTCCAAGCCGTAAGTTTAGCAAGGTTTACCGAAAATGCCCATTGGCACCGTAGAACAGGCTGCCAACCTTTGAAGCGAGCGGCAATTAATAAACTACCCTAGCTGAATTCGTGAGAAATCGGTGCATTTGTGAATTCCCACGAATTCTGCTTAGACTTGCTGTCAGCCTGCACTACGGGAGTTCGCAAAATATTTGCTTAGCAATCTCTGCGATTGCTCGCATTTTGGAATGTTCTTTGATTCCTGGTGCGGATTCGATGCCGGAGGCGATGTCAACCCCGTCCGGCTTTGCGGTTTGCATGGCTTTGGAAATATTTCCCGGGGTCAGACCGCCAGCCAACAGGATGGTTGTATTCCGCAATTCTTCGGGGCGTGGGAAAAGCAAATCCCAGCGAGCCGTCTTGCCTGTGCCGCCGCGTTGAACCGGGTCATACGCGTCCACCAACAGCCCGAGCAATCGCGCATGTTTTTTTTCAGTCCATGCTAATACCGACTTTCTGTCCTCGGCTTGATCACGCCAACTGACCGCTTTGATAAAGCTTACTGCGTTTAAGGAAGGAATGGCCGAAGCTTCGTCGAGCCACTCTGGAGTTTCATCGCCATGCAGCTGAATGCAATCGAGAGGACAAATGGCCAGCACCGCGTCGACCTCAAGGGGTGACGCATTGACGAAAACGCCGACTCGCAAAGCTAACTTGTCAGCAACTTGGCTCAATCCACATGCCACTTCGGGCGAAACGTAGCGTGGGCTCGGCTTGTAAAAATTCAAGCCGATGGCGTCCGCCCCGCATTCGATGGCCGCAGATACGTCCGCTGTCCTGGTCAAGCCACAGAACTTGATTTTGGGCAAACGGATTTCAATGGCCATCGAGATGGGGTCAGTCAAGCGATAGAGCGAATATGTTCAGGAACCGAACGACTAAGTAGATGGCTAGTCGTTACGACCGTCAATCAGTTACTAAAAATAATCCACCGTCATGATATGGCCGACAATTAGCCATACTCCAAAGAACAAACAGCCAATCACAGTATTCAAAAACTCGATAGACATAGGTCGCGACCTCCCCAAAAGTGAGAAACCGCCATCCGTAGTAGTCGACTTGGACCCCCCAAGTCGTTCGCCTTCATGCGAGCGAGTCGTATCGACCAAACTTTAGTCAAAACTTCAAAAGATTTTCGTGCCGTTGCATCTCTTACGCAGCCGGCAAAGTTCAGCAGCCAACCGTCGTGTGGCCGATCGTCGTGTGGCACGTCCCTGAGTTTGCGAAGGGCGTGATGAGTCGCGAGAAACATTTGCCACACTCCCCACGCCCACGCTTCGCTTTGGGCGTGCCACACGTGTTTCGCTATGAGCCATCTTCGCAGCTACCGGTCTAATCATGGCTTGGTGAAGGATTGCTCCGCGATCGGAATTGGATCTATTAGTGAGCACTCAGCCACGACAACCGCATCGCCAGGCTTCTTGCCAGAAACCAGCCGGAAGCCGAGGGCATACATGCATCCCAGGCCAATCAACCACGCGGCTTCTGGGCCCAAACTCAGACAATAAAGAAACGGCCAGTTTTCGTCTCTCATACTCGAATTATTCATTGCAACTATTGCAACGAGCGACGGAACCAAAACGATAATCAAAAACATAAAGGAAAGCCCCAACGCGATCCGACGCCTGTCGCCAAAAAGCCAGAAATTCATTGGCGCGTAGAGAATTAACAAAACGCTGTACCCAATTGCAGAACGCAGAAAGACGAACGGTCCCGACTCGACTGCGTCCAATCGCATGAAGGTGAATACGATGGCGACTAGGAACGTCGTTGTCATGATGTCCAGAATGCCAAAACGGGACAGGGACTCGTCGTCCCGCATATCTTCACCAACGCTTTGCATGCGTAGGCCACGAACCGCCCGGAATATCAAAAAGCCCACCCAACTAGTAACAAAACCGATCAATAATGCGAATGCAATTCCATCGAGCCCAAAGGGTTTATTGAATTGCCTGAGTTCGAGGCAAAGAGCAAGGACGAACACTAACGGGAAAAACAACCGCAAATGAAGTCGATAAGGTAGGAACGCAGCGAAAAAACCGAGCAATTGAAATTGAGTCCAGAACGTCCCAACAAATAGGACAAAGACTGGTGCCAAACGGTCTGACGGTCCTGTTCCCAAAAGGGAGGCCAGTCCAACATAGTTCACTGTCAAGACACCATGGAAAAACAGAATTGCGAGCCAGACTCGCCATCGCATCGTTGGCTTGTTATTTGACCCAATCAAAGTCGTTTTTCTTTCGTAGCGACGTCTCTCCGAGACGTCGGTGATTTGGAACGTCGGTGATTTGGAACGATATCGATTTGCAGGGGCGATTTGCGTCTCGGAGATACGCAACTACGTTTTATCGTAGCACCCGGAACCCCCGTTTCCTATACAATGAGTCCCTCTAACTCATTTCCCATTCGTCGTTGCCTTCGCAAACCGAAACGTGAACTATGCTTGACATCGTGCTGATCAATCCACGTTTCGAGGTTAGCTATTGGGGGCTTGAACATGCCTTGCCCTTACTCGGCAAGAAAGCCAATCTTCCAGTTGCTTGCTTGCCGCTGTTGGCTGCGTTGACACCGGCCGAACACCAAATCACGCTCGTCGACGAAAACGTCGAGGAGATCGATTATGACCGGCTAGAAAAAGCCGACATCGTTGGCTTGACCGGCATGAGTGTTCAGCGGGCTCGCATGCTGGAGATTCTTCAAGAATTGCGAAAACGCGGCATCTTTGCGGTCGTCGGTGGACCCTGGGTTAGCGTTAGCGAAGTGTATTTCGGCAATTTGGCAGAGGTCATCTTTGTGGGCGAAGCCGAGGAGACTTGGCCCCAGTTTTTGTTGGACTTTCAAGCAGGGAATTGGGAAAAGCGATACGAACAAGCCAACAAGACGGACATGCTCAAGGTTCCGGCACCTCGCTACGATTTGATCAAGACTCAGCATTACCTGTTTGGCAGTGTTCAGTTTTCGCGAGGCTGCCCGTTTCAATGTGAATTTTGCGATATCATCGTTACTTTCGGACGACGACCTCGCATCAAATCCTCACAACAAATTCTGGTTGAATTAGATCAATTGCTGGCCAGGAATTTGCGGATCGCGTTTATTGTCGATGACAATTTGATTGGGAACAAGGTTCAAATCAAGACGGTGCTCAAAGAGGTGGCCAATTGGCAAAAGTCAAAGGGTTTTCCATTGACGTTTTTCACCGAAGCCTCTCTCGATCTAGCTGACGATGATGAGTTGATGCAGCTGATGGTCGATTGCAACATTCAGACCGTCTTCATCGGGATTGAGAGTCCAAACGAAGCGGCATTAAGAGAGACCAAAAAGATTCAAAACGTTCGCAACACAGGCACGCTGATCGAGAAAATCCATCGCATTCAAAACGCAGGGATGGACGTATGGTGTGGCATGATCGTTGGATTCGATAGCGATGACGAGACGATTTTCGACGCCCAGCTCGAGTTCCTACGCGATGCTCGCATTCTGCATGCGATGCTTGGTATGTTGCATGCCATTCCGAAGACGCCACTCCACGCTCGCTTGAGAGCCGAGGGGCGACTTGACGAAAACGATACGTCCGAGTTTAGCACCAACGTGATTCCCCGTCAGCTCACCCGCGAATCGCTTCGCGACGGATACTTGTCCGTCATGCAAAAACTGTACGAGCCGGCCGGTTATTTTGAGCGACTGGAGTCGTTGTATTTACGAGGGAACTTCCGTTTTGGTCAAGCCCGCGCGAGGTATTGGCGAGAACACCCGCTGGTCGGACTAAAAGAGCAAGCTCGCTTTGGCATACTCGCGTTGGGCTTGCTCGCCCGACTGATGTGGACGATACCGCAAGCGTCACTGAGGAAGGAATATCGGAAGCGAATTATGCGATTGCTGAGAGTGAATCGCGATCCGTCGGTCCTGTTTGTCTACGTGATCAAGTGCGCCATGCATTATCATCACTATACGCTCTCAACCAATATGTCTGATCGACGCTCCACGGTGGTCAATACGTTTTGATTTGGAGTGCGGAAATTCATTTCCGCTTTAAGATATAGGCTGCAAGAATCTCCTGATGCCTGATCTTAAAGCTGGGATAAATCCCAGCACTTCAAATTTGGCTAGGCGATAATCTTGTCGATGACGTTGCCGGCAACGTCCGTCAATCGAAAATTTCTGCCGGCATAGCGATACGTTAACTGCTCGTGGTCCAGTCCGAGCAGATGCAAGATCGTTGCATGCCAATCGTGAACATGGCACTTGTCCTCCACGGCTTGGTAGCCATGTTCGTCGGTCGAACCGTAACTGAATCCGCCTTTAACACCACCACCCGCCATCCAGGTCGTGTAGCCCTTGTGATTGTGGTCACGCCCGTCACCGTTGGGTGCGTCGGGTGATCGACCAAATTCACCACCCCAAATCACAAGCGTGTCCTTGAGCAACCCGCGTTGCTGAAGGTCTTTCAACAGGCCTGCGATCGGTTTATCGATCTCGCGGCATTTGTTGGGCAACTCGGTCTTGAGACGTTGGTGATGGTCCCAGTTACCGTGGGTGACTTCGACAAAGCGAACGCCCGATTCGACAAAGCGACGCGCCATCAAGCATTGACGGCCGAAGTCGTTGGTGTCCTCTTCGTTGATGCCATACATGGCCATGGTCTTTTCCGATTCCTTGGAAATGTCCATGAGATCCGGTAAAACATCTTGCATGCGGAATGCCAACTCATACGATTCGATTACTCCTTCGACATCGGGCTGTTGGACATCCCGTTCGAGTTTTTGTCGATTGAGGCTTTGAATGAGGTTTATTTGATTGCGTTGCGATTGCGTGGATTGGCGTGGATTCGAGATATCAGGAAGTTGCGGTCCGCTGTTCGCCGCACCGCGCATAGCTTGTCCTGGCCCTCGGCCTTGGGGTCGCCCGACCTTCGTACCTTGATAAATCGCGGGCAGAAACGAGCTGCCAAAATTTTGAGCCGAGGCGGCAGGTGGATTGAGTGCAATAAACCCGGGCATACTGTCATTTTCAGTCCCAAGGCCATACAGCGTCCAAGCGCCCAACGAAGGACGAATGAATTGAGCGTTGCCGGTATGCATTTGAGTCATGGCACGCGGATGAGTCGGCTGGTCACAATGCATCGAACGGATCAATGCCAGTTCGTCCGCGTGTTTGCCCAACTCAGGAAAGAGCTCTGAAATCCATAGGCCGCTCTTGCCCTGTTGACGAAACTTCCACGGAGAAGGCATCAATTTGCTGCCGCCGTATTTGCCACCTTTGCCAGCATCGGTGGCCAGTTGAGGCTTGTAGTCAAAGGTGTCGACGTGCGACGGTCCGCCTTGCATGCACAAAAAGATCACGCGTTTGGCGAAAGCCTTGAAATGCGGCGCCTTGGGGGCAAGCGGATTCAAACCTGACTCTTGGTCGGCCGCGGCGGTGCTGAGCCCGGCGAAAGCCAAATAGCCAAAGCCAGCCGATGCCGTTTGCAATAGCTCACGTCGAGTAACGATTGGGGTATCGAAATTCATGATAGGTCCTTAATTGATCAAACGGAACTCTGCCGCGCACAGGAGCGCTTGGCAAAATTGACTCAGTGCTTGGAAAACTCTTTGCTCAGCAGCCGGACCTGCCTTTTTGCCATCATCTGCTTTTCGGAAAAAATCAGATGCAGCGCGAAGCTCTTTTTGTGTTGCAGGTCGGCCATAAACCACAGTAAATGCCTTCGAAATACGTTCGTTCTGATTGCTGGACATTCGAACCAATTGCCTCGCAAGTGCATCGCTTTGTTCTAAAACGAAGGGGTTATTGAGCAAGAACAATGCCTGGTCGGCTGTGTTAGATGTTTCGCGAGTTCCTACCACGAGGCTTGGCTCTGCAAAGTCAAAAACATCTAGTGCTCGAGGCAAAGAGTTGCGGGGTATAGGAAGATAGACACTTCTCGCGTAGTTAGGGGCCTCGAATGGATTGGCGTTAGGATTGCGACCGCTAGGCCGAGCCGCATTCATCATGTTAGGACGGACTGGAGTCTTCTCCGAGTCGCCTCCTGACGCCATTGCAAGTGCAGCGGGCGGAACCATGGCGGGTCCATTTGGGCCAATGAGAGTCGTCCCAAACGAAGCAATCAACGATGCCTTCGGGCGGTTCAAATCGATTTGACCGCTGATGGCTAAAATTGCGTCGCGGATGGCTTCGGCATCCAATCGCCGAACATTCGCTCTGGCCACGTACTTGTTGTCAGGATCGGCCTCAAAACGGGTCTTATCGAAAGCGGACGAGAGTCGGTAGACTCGCGAGGTCACAATCGATCGAACCATGTGTTTTACCGACCATTTGTTATCCATGAAATCAACAGCCAAATAGTCCAACAAGGCTGGATTCGTGGGGGCCGGTCCAGAAGCACCGAAATTCTCTGGCTCGCTCACAATGGCGTTGCCTATGAGGTGTTGCCAGACGCGATTGACCATGACGCGAGCGGTTAGTGGGTTTTCGCGTGCCGTCAACCATTCGGCAAACTCGCGTCTGCCCGAAGTATTCGCTGGGAGCTTGACTTGTTCCTTGCAGAGCACCTGAACTAGGCCCCGTTTGACTTCTTGTGCAGGTTGATCGATTTCGCCACGTACCAGCAGTTTCGCATCGCGCAGTTTGTCTGCCTCTTGCACACCCATGCACAGCGTCATCGGCTTGCCATCGCTGTCCACGGTATTGATGCGACTGCTAATCTGAGCAATAACCTGATCTAGGATCGCGACACTCAAGAAGCTCGATCGAGGTGCGTTGCCATCCTTGCTCTTGTCCGGTTGCCTTTGCGCTCGTCGCGCCTCGGCGTATTCCTTTTCTCGTTCTTCCAGTTGTTTCTTGAGGCCGGCGAGTTCTGTCTTCGACATAGTCTTGTCGTTTGGATTCGGATCATCCAACGGCAGGATAATGAGGTTGCTCTCTTGGCGACTGCGTTGGCTTCGCATGCCGCCAAACATCGTTTCAGTGCTCTGGAAAATTCCAGCCAGGGCGTAATAGTCGGTTTGTGGTATCGGATCGAATTTATGATCGTGGCAACGGGCACACGCCACCGAAACGCCGAGAATCACGCGAGTTGTCGTATCGATCTGTTCATCGATCAGGTCGGCTTGAAACTGACGCGGGTTTCGTTCGATGAGGGTTTTGGGGCCGATGGCCAAGAAACCGGTTGCGATCAATTGTTCCGCGAATTTTTTGTCATCTTTGGTTGGGATCAAGTCGCCTGCTATTTGTTCTCGGACGAATTGGTCGTATGGCTTGTCATTGTTGAAGGCGTCAATGACATAGTTTCGATATCGCCATGCATTTGGAAAAGTCATATCGACCTCTTTTCCACTGGATTCTGCAAAGCGAGCGATGTCTAGCCAATAACGTCCCCAGCGCTCACCGAATTGGGGTCGCTTTAGCAATGCATCGACTGTTTGCGTTAAGGCCGATTCCGAATTGCTTTTCCAGTTTGCAACAAAGGCTTCGAGCTCTTTGATGGTCGGTGGCAAACCGATCAAATCAAAATAGAGGCGTCGAATGAGCGTGCTGGGTTCGGCGTCTTCGGCTGGTTCTAGGCCGTGTTCGTCCCATGCTTGCGCGACGTGGCGATCGATGTCAGAGACGGCCCAGTTGGCATGTTGGGAGGCTTTGGGTTCGGTTTTTTTAGGGGCTTCAAAGGACCAAAACTCTTTTCCCTGAGCGATGTCTTCTGGCGTTACTTTGGAGTGAATGACGACTCCAGAACTAATGCGTGGATCGGGTGCGCCCATTTCGATCCATTTACGAAAGTCTTCGATGACGGCTCGCGGCAGTGGGTTCTTGGGTGGCATCTTAAAGTCTTGATAGTTGATGGCACTCCAAAGAATGCTCTCTTCTAGGTTACCGGGAACGATGGCCGGTCCCGATTCGCCCCCCGCCAGCATCGCATCTTTGTTCTCGAGGGATAACCCGCCGCGAATCCCTTGTCCATCGGCGGAGTGGCATCGGTAGCATTGCTCGACCAAGACGGGGCGAATCTTGGATTCAAAAAACTGCACGCTCTCGGTCGAGAGGGGTTTTTCCTCTTGGCCAAGCGCAACGGATAGAGTTCCAGATACCAATGCCAAGACAAAAAATGCAATCGTGGTGAACTCGGTTTTAGCAGTCATACCATTGCTCGGTTGGAAAAGGGGGCTGTGGACGATTGTCGACTTTCGCTCCGCGAAAGTGCGTTTGGTAGCGGCGTATCTCCGAGACGGTGAGATGTCCGCCTCGGAGATGCGGACCTACACCAATCGATAGGTCGTTGATGTCCGCCTCGGAGATGCGGACCTACACCAATCGATAGGTCGTTGATGTCCGCCTCGGAGATGCGGACCTACATCAATCGATAGGTCGTTTGGGTTTTACACCGCCGCTGGTGTTTCCATCTTTGCCCGGTCGTTTACCGCCAGCATCTTCCATTCGTGAAACCATGGCTACAAATTCGGCTTTCGTAATCGCTCCGTCGCCGTCTTTGTCAATCATATTTAGTCTGTCTCGCATGCGCTCGGGAATCTCGTCTCCCGTTAGCTTTCCATCTTTATTGGCATCACTCCGTTCGAACATTTGACCCATCATGGCACCATTGAATTGCCCATTCCCACCGGCTCCGGCCAATCCGCCAGGCATCGCGCTCGGATCGGGTCGCATTTCTTCCGGGCTGATGATTCCGTCTCCATTTTTGTCGAGTTGAATCAAGGCTTTCGACGCATTGGCTATTTCGCTTGCCGAGAGGGTTCCGTCTTTATCGGTATCCAGAATCTTCATCAGCGGATGCATTTGAAGCATCCCCATTGGTCCGCCTGGAAACCCTCCAGCGTCAGGCCCAGCGCCGGGACGTTGCATATTTGGTCGGCGCCCGGCGCCCTTTTCCTTGCCTTCTTCTTGGGCGGAGGCCATGATTGGAAAAGCGACAGCAACCAGCGTTGCCAGCATTTTCAATTTGAATTTCATTTGTAGATTCCTTATTTGGAGCGGATTGTCGGCGGAGTAGAAAGGGCTGAATTCGGACGGCATTTTCCTCCGATAGTGTTGTACCGACGTTACGATTTGGGTATCCACATCCTTTTTTTCATTTTCCAGAGACCCTTTGGTAGAAATGTCGATGTCACACTCCGCGGCTGAGCAAAGACTTAAAAATTCAGCGTCACGGAGTGCCGCTACCACACTTTAAAGAGAATAGGTTGGGTGGATGGACAATTCGCAAGAGCATTCGAACTCCGACGAAAGAGCTATTTTGGCTCAGGGCGGCCAAAAAGCCCTGGCCGATCTGCTTGCTATACATCAAGAAAAGCTCGAGCGCATTGTCTCTTTTCGGCTTGCCCCAATTCTTCGTAGCCGCGTTGACCCAGCGGATGTTCTCCAGGAAGCATATTTAGAAATATCGCGACGGATCCACGAATTCATCAACGGATCACCGGTCTCGTTCTTTGTTTGGATTAGGCAAAAGACGATCCAGACTCTTATTGACATCCATCGCAATCACACGCGAGAAAAACGGGACGTACATCGGGAAATGCCCTTGGCTTCCGCCCCAAACAGCCACACGACAAGTATCTCAATAGCACGTTTCTTGCTTGACGATATCACGTCGCCAAGCCAAGCTGCCGTTCGCGAGGAAGAAATCCAACAACTCCAGTCAGCGTTAGAATCCATGAACGAAACGGATCGCGAAGTCATTGCCATGCGACACTTCGAACACTTGAACAATCAGCAGGTCGCCGAAGTGCTTGGCATCTCCCAGACGGCAGCTAGCAATCGCTATGTGCGGGCCGCTGCAAAACTCTCCGAAATCCTCAATCAACTCCCCTCCAGACGATCACAGCCATGAGCCGTATCGAGCCCAACGACGATCGGCACCCAGTCGAAGTCATCGCCGAGGAATTTTCGAACCGGATGCGGGTAGGCGAAAAACCAACCATCGAGGAATACGCACTACGCTATCCTGAACACGCAGACCTGATTCGATCCGTACTGCCATCGATTGCTCTCGTCGAACGCATTTCACACAATGACTCAGAGCAACGAAAATCTGACGATTCCCATGCTCGGCATACTATTGCTGCAGGGCAACCGGAGTCTCTAGGGGATTACGAGATTGTTCGAGAGATTGGCCGCGGAGGGATGGGGGTCGTTTACGAAGCTATCCAACGATCTTTGAATAGACACGTCGCTTTGAAGGTGATCAACAGTTTGATTTCCGGCAACAGCAAACACAACGCACGATTTCGGCGTGAGGCCGAAGCCGCCGCAAGTTTGCATCACACCAATATTGTTCCAATCTATGGCATCGGTGAGGACCACGGCCTGCAATACTACGCGATGCAGCTAATTGATGGAGTAACTCTGCATGATGTGATCGAAGTATTGCGGAACAATGCCACGGGATCGACGCCCAGCGACGAAGCAGCGCGATGGATGCTCAACAAATCGACGACCGAGACCGTGGGTCCATTTATTCCGATGGCGTCGTCTACGAATGTGGCTAGCAACATCACTGCGCAACGGAACACTCGAGAACATGAAGCCGAGACCGTCGAAATGGTCGACGCTTTGCCGGACGCAACATCGATTGCGTCCAAAACCGAGATCGCAGAATCCTCTGCGCGAGCGCAGTCGTCCGCGTTGAATCAACAGAAACTAACGCGTGAGTACTTTCGCAATGTTGCCAAGACGATCGCCAACGCAGCCAACGCCCTCCACTACGCACACCACCAACGTGTGCTGCACCGCGATATCAAGCCAGCCAATTTGCTGCTGGATCGAGAGGGGACGGTTTGGATCACCGATTTCGGATTGGCCCGTCGTACAGACCTTGACGCAGAGACACAAACAGGCGAAATCCTCGGCACCTTGCGGTATATGGCGCCCGAACAAATCGCTGGCACGGGGGATTCACGCGTTGACATTTACAGTTTGGGGTTAACTCTCTTTGAGCTACTTACCCTTAAGCCCGCCATTGAGTCTCCAAAGTCTCGATTGCTCGATCCCGAACGCAATTCGATCATTCGCAGTCCCCGTTCGATCCAACCGAATATTCCAGCAGACTTGCAGACGATTACGCTCAAGGCATGCGCGTACGCGCCGAAGGATCGTTACCAGCACGCGAGCGAATTCGAAGAAGACTTGCACCGGTTTCTAGAGGATCGACCGATCCTTGCAAAGCGATCGACACGCACCGAGTTGCTCATGCGTTGGGCGCGACGCAATCCCGCCATTGCGACCCTCGCAGCTGCGACCCTTGGCTTGTTGCTTTTGATTGCCAGCTTGCTCGGTGTCTGGAACCGACAGCAACAACGCTCGATCCGTGAAATTGGCAAGCAGTTTGAAAGAGCCGAGACAAATCTGGTAGAAAAGACAGTCGCTTTAGCCAGAGTAGAACGAGAGCAATCGCGAGCGGAAAAAAACCTCAATCTCGCGCTGAGGGCCTTCGACCAGGTTACAAACAATATAGCCTCGCGCGGCAGTGCGATTGCCATGAGCAGCGAACTTGAGGAAGACGAAGCCGAAGGGTTTTCCGATGCGACGTTGAGCCAAGCTGACGTCGCGTTGCTTGAAACGTTGCTAGCTTTTTTCGACCAATTCTCGGAAGAAAACGCCAAAGATCTACGCATTGAAGCAGCCGTTGGGCGACAACGGGTCGGCGATATCCAACACAAACTCGGTCAGCTCGACAAGGCGGATCAGTCCTACCAAAAAGCCATGGAAGCCTTTCGATCTATTCTGGAGCAAAAACCCGATCAGGCTGAAATCGTTTTGCCCATGATGGCAATTCACGGCGAGCGACTGACGCTCTTCGCAAAACGGGGACAATTACCCAAGGCGCTTAGTGAGTATACCGACGCTCGCAAACTGCTCGAAAAGTCAACGGAGGTTAAGAAATCCGCAGAGGGGCGGTTTGCCTTAGCAAAACTGCTGAATTGCGCCGGAACCCTAGCAACACGATTTGGAGGGGACGCGAGACCGAGACCTATCCGCCCCTCTTTGCTGTCGCTCGAGCAAGCAGCGAGAATCAAACGCGAAGCGGAGTACAATTCCGAAGCCCTTGCACTGTTAAAGGAACTCGTAGCGGAATCCCCTGACAACGTTTCGTATCAGGTAGTTCTTGGTCGCTCGCTCCGGGACGAGTCCCGCGTCGCCAGCATAATGAACGACCTTCAACGGGCAGACGATGCATTGCGCCGGTCCATTGAAATTTTCGAGACTCTCTGCAAGACGCATCCAGACAACGCTGCCTTTAAGTATGAATTGGCGGAGACGTTGAGCAAGAACGTGGCCATGCGCGCCATCGACCAGCAGCGATGCCATCGAGCTTTGGTGATCTGCGATGAAATAGCCAAAGAGAACCCGCAAGTCCCTGAATATCGAGCCCTCAAGGCTTCGGCGCTGATGAAATTAAGCATGATGGCTGGCCGAAACAACCGGGGGGAGGAGTTGTTGATAGAGGCAATCGAAATTCAACGCGAGTTGACAAACAGATATTCCGACGTAGCCATCTACGGCGCGGGCCTGATCCGATCACTGAGGCGTTTGTCTGAGCTTCAGGAGGCCTTGGGTAAATCAGACAAAGCCAAAGAGAACAACGATCAAGCCGAAAAAGAGATCGTTCGCATGAAGAAAAACACCAAAATGCCAAAGCCGTTTAGCCCTCTTTTCGACCAACTTCGCGACCGTCCATTTTCCATGGAAAAGAGAGCCAAGGAAACGAAGTAGCAGAATCCGACCGGCAAGAAATAAGTGTCGTGGCCGACGTTGCTAGCGTCGGCTCGGATGCTGCTTGAGTCAGCTCGGTTTAACAATCACCGCTACCCTTCGTCATGGCATCCTGAATGTACTGCTCGACGATCACGTTCAATGGTGGCGGTTTTGGCAAGCCAAGCAATTCGCCCCGACTAGCATCGATGGATGTGGGCCAACCGTCTACGATGCCTTGAATCCGCGAATCAAACGCATCGACGATCTGACCCAGTTTGATTCCTCGCGATTGCGCAATTTCCTTGATAACCTCTTCAGCCATGTTCGGAGTTACTTGATGAGCTGGTAAGCCGACGGCGCGGTCGCCACCCAAACATGGCTCCGGCAGTTCGTGCAAGCATATCAACGAGTCGATAACAGTCTGATACCCGGTCATGGGATGGCGTTGATTACGACGGATCGGCAGCAAACAGTCGTCGCCGCTGAGCGGCTCGCGAAACATCCCGCTTGCCCAGCTTGATGCCGCGGTGTTCGGCTTTCCGGGGCGAATGATCACGGTTGGCAATCTGGCAGAACGCCCGTCGAAGAACCGCTTCCGCGAATAGTCATTCACCATCAACTCACAAATGACCTTCGTCATTCCGTAGGTTGTGCGTGGCAGCAGTTTTGAGTGATCCGAAAACTGGCCCTGTACGATATCACCACCAAAGCAGGCGATGCTGCTGGCAAATATGACGCGCGGCAGTCCGGCAGCAGCGCGGGCAGCTTCGAATACGTTCCGCCCTCCATCGAGATTGATTCGCAACGCGTCGTCAAAGCGCTCTTCACATTCGCCGCTGACCATCGAAGCGAGATGGAATAGTGACACTTCCGCGGCACTGCCGACAGCGCTAAAAACAGACTCCCGGTCGCTGATGTCGCAAGCGATCCGACGGACGTTGCATTCCGAAGCCAAATCCTCAGACGGTTCGTGAAAGAAACGGTCTAGCAACAAAATTTGTTCAATTTCTTGCTGTTGGCCAGAAGGTCCCGTTAGCGTCCCCCGTTTGACCAACTGCTTGCAAAGAAGCGTGCCAAGAAATCCACCGCCACCAGTAATGACCACTCGCATGAGAATAGACTCGATATTTCAATTCGGGAAGGAAGAGTTCACTGAAAAACGGACGACCTTCGGCAGGAGCCTCACCGCCTCACCCTCCTGATAAAAGCACATCCGCCGCTCGCTTAAAGGCCCAGAAGTATAGCAAACACGAAACTCGGAAGTTCGGGATTTGCTATACTCGGTTCCGTTTTGTAACAACATCCCTGATTGTGAAATTGCAATATGAGTAAATCGTTGATTGGTCAGCGAATTGGTTTCGTCGGCTTGGGAAACATGGGCGCACCCATGGCAAGGCATCTCCACGCCGCAGGTGCCACAATGTTTGTTTGGAATCGCAGCCCAGCCCCAAGACTCGCTGCGGAGTCGTTAGGAATGAAAGTCGTACCCACGCTGCCGGAACTGTCTCAGGCTATAGGGCCCGGCGTGATTTGCTTGAACCTCACAACCGCGGAGGTAGTCGAAGCGACGGTTTTTGCCGAGGGTGGACTTCACAAGGGAATCGACCCCGCTGCGATGATCATCGATTTCGGCACGACCGGAGTACCTGCCACGAAAAGGTTTGCAGAGCGAGTGACATGGGTCGATGCACCCGTCTCCGGCGGTCAAGTCGGAGCGGAATCAGCCACGTTGTCGATTATGGTCGGAGGAAGCGAATTCGCAGTTCAACGAGCTTGGACGATTCTCAGTACGGTTGGTCGACGAGTCACGCACGTTGGTCCCGTTGGAGCGGGGCAAGTCACTAAACTCGCCAATCAATTGATCGTCGCGCAGACCATCGACGCTGTTGCTCTAGCGCTCCGACTAGCCGAACTTTCCGGTGTCGATCCGTCGGCGGCTCGATCGGCGATGTTGGGTGGTTTCGCTGACAGTCGCATTCTCGATCTGCACGGCGACAGAATGGTTCGCCGAGATTTCGTTGCCGGAGGTCGAGCCGAGTGGCAACTAAAAGATGTCCGATTGATAGCCGAACAAGCCGAAGCAGTCGGTCTGCACTCGCCTACTCTCGACAATTCGCTCAGACGGTGGGAAGAGCTTGTAGTGGCCCGGTCCATGGGACACCTCGACCATAGCGGCCTGTTCACGCTGTACGAATAATAAAATCGAGCCCAGGATGCTTCTTTTGTGAAGCGGTGTCGACCATCTGTTTTATACATTGCTCTTATTTCTAGCACTGAGAAAACAGGACGTCGCTTGTTTCCTGATGCGATTCCACTTCTCTTGGAACGCAGGGTTGTCAAGAACTTCAGGATTAACAACGCCGTGAGGACGCCGCCCAAGTGACAGGTCGAGCAGGCTTTGACTTGCCGTTCGGCCAATATCTCGAAAGAGCTCGTCGGTCCAAGCAATGCAATGGGGCGCAAGAATGACGTTTTCAAGCGCACCGAAGCGGTGCGGTGTATTTACCGGCTCATCCGCGAAACAATCGAGCGCGGCACCTGCGATGCGTCGTTTCGCGAGCGCGTCGTAAAGCGCGTCCTCATCAACAATGCCGCCTCGTGCTAAATTCAATAGGTACGCGTCCGGCTTCATCAGGTTTAGCTGGTCCGCACCGATGAAACCCCGAGTCTGGTCATTCAACGGACAATGAAGCGACACAAAATCAGCTTCCTTTAGGAGCTGTTCTAGCCCCACTGATTTCACACCTAACTCAACAAACAAATCCGGCCTAGCCAAAGGATCAAACGCAATCGGTTGACGCATTCCAAATCCCTGCAGAAGCGTGACGAGCTTTCTGCCAATGCCTCCGAGTCCAATCACTCCTAGGGTTCGGTCTCGCAGTTCGCATCCCATATATCGACTGCGGTCATCCCAGCGCCCGGTGCGAACGAGTCGGTCCTTCTGCAACATCCGATGAGTTAGGGCTAGCATCCAGCCGACGGTTGCTTCGGCTACAGGCCGATCCACTGCTCCTGGGGTAATTGTCACCAAAACGTTGCTGCCGGTGCAAGCCGCGACATCGACGGAGTCATAGCCGACTCCGAACCGACTGATTGCTAAAAGGTCGTCACAACCGGTCAAAGAGGCCGCTGTTACCCGTGGAGTCAGAACGAGGGCGGCATGACATTCCGACAACTGGTTAGGTGTGATTTCGCTGCAATGTGTTGAGAACCTGGATACGGCAATGTGGTTATGCCCCTCAAACGTATCCAGACCGAAGTCCGAGTAACGAGGTGTCCCGACTTCGTCGTAGAAGTCGGCTGTCAGTGCGATGCGGAAGGGAGTGTTTATCGTATTTGTCATAACATTTCTGTCGGGAGGACTCGGAATAAAGAACGGATCATTCGCATCGTTCGCGTTTGAATCCGGGAACAATTACGATCCGCTCCGGCATTGGACCGGCGTAGACCCAGATCATCTCCATCTGTTCCAACGAATTGTTGATGAAATAATGCACGCGACCGCGAGGGACCATTGCTGTTGTGCAATTGCTGAGCGAGTATTGGTGCCCTTCGACCAAACAACTCGCTTCGCCGCGAATGATGCAAATCGATTCGTCAAAGTTATGCAGGTGATCCGGCAGACGACCACCTGGCGCGAAGCGTGCAAACCCGCCGCTCATTCCAATGCCTGGAATGAGCGATTCATTGAAGTAATCAATGAACTCAGCTCCCGATCCGACCCCCTGCAGACGATCGGCACTCAAGAATCGCGTGACTAGCTCGAAACCGGGCATGCCTTTTGCCTCAAGTGGCATATCCTTACGGTCGAATGTGCGAGTGACCAATTCTCGTTCGGGTGGGCTCATGGCCAAGGCGACGTGAAGCCGGACCACATTGTCGGGGTCTGGGTTTCGCGACTGGTGGGGCAGCCATCGCGGAATCGTGATATTGTCCAAAGGGCCCAAACGATAGGTCCGTCCTTCGACCGATATTTCAGCTTCTCCCTCGAGAACCGTGACCGACTCGCCGCAGGGATGCGCGTGGTAGTTAAGCTGGGCCTCGGGCCGAATTGTGACGATGCCCGTTGTCATCCCGCGTGCCGTGTTGAATTTGCCGACCAACATTTCCAACATGACCCCAGGTTCCAGTTCGACGCTTTCGCCCTGGCCGCGAGTGATGATAACCTCGTTACGATCCGGCGTCATGCCCTTTGGCGGTCTTGATAGCGGGGGTTGGACGGTCGAGCCATCGGCTGGGTCAAGGCTTGGTGCCAGTAGGCGGTCGCGGTCAGCGGCCTGGAGCGCCTGATGCAGCGATCGCAGCAACAGTCCGCTATCGGTTCCAACGCCTAACATCCGAAAACCTTGGTCGCGTCGTTCGGCAATATTCTCATTAGAGGTTGTCAGCAGACCACAGTGTTTGCCAGCCGCAATAAAGACGTCCTTCAATCGAAGGATTTGTTCGGCAACTCCAGGCCCCTCCCATTGGCCACGGTGGCCGGCCGATGCTGAGAAATCAGCTGGGCCAAAGAAAAACACGTCCGTACCGTTCACCTGACACATAGCAGGAACATTAGGGATCGCGGCGACGCTCTCGATCAAGGGCACCATAAGCACATGCTCATTGGCTTCGAACGTATGTTGAGCAAAACATTGTCCCCAGGCGGTCGCCCGTTCACCTCCGATTCCTCGACGGCCTTCAGGTGGATAGCGGCAGTCGCGAATTGCCTCTTCAATTTGTTCGGCGGATTCGACCCAAGGAATCACGATGCCATCGGCTCCAATGTCGAGCGCTCGCTTTGTAAGCGACGTGTTGCGCTCTACCAATCGGACCAGCACTAGAGTGTCGCTGCGCAATCCAGCGCGTATATGCTCGTTAATCTCCTTCCAGTCGAGATGCCCATGCTCGGCGTCCACCACCACCCAGTCCATTCCCAAAGCAACCGCCATTTCCGTGATACTTGCCGATTCTAAAGTGACCCAAAGCCCATAGACGGGATCGCCCGCTTTGAGTTTGGCCCGAAAGCGCTTCAATGCCTGTGTCTTCATTGGTGAAATTGTCCTGCTGTCTAATCTGACACAGCCGATAAAAGTAGCAGGCAAGCTCCGCCGTACCGTCGGCTCGTCAACATTTACTGGGATTCTAGGTGGACGGCACATGGATTGTGCCTACTACTTTGACTTTGTCGGCTGTGTCTAATCTAAGTGGTGTAGATCGCAAGCTGGAAGCTTACGCCACGCTTCGTCGTTAGTCCACAGCCCGATCGATCCGGGCGATGCCGTAGGGTGGCAGGTTGATGCGAAGTTCAAAGGTCGCGTGAATTTCGTTCGCGCCGAGCAACTGGATCGTCATAGATTTCCCGCTAAGCCCACGAAGTGCAATTGTCTGAGGCTCACCAATCAGATTGCCCACTAGGACTCGCATGCGTCCGGGCTTGTGCAATGCGATCCCTACAGCTGCAAGCGTGTCCGAAGAATCGATCTGCAACACGTTGCCTCCCGCAAATTCACCTATCTCGCGCAGCAAGTGATAAACTGGAAAAAGTTGGCTGGGTTGCGACGGCCAGCCCGCCGGTCTCGCCCCAACATCGTCCGCATCCATGATACCGTTCCAGCCGACTGTCTCGTAATAGGTTGCGCTGTGAGCGCCGGCTTCGGCGAGGTACTTCACGCTGCCGAGTGTCCATGCGGCGGTAACCAGTGTCCCCTGCCTTACGTCCACGTAAGTGGGAAATGGACCGGGCGGCGGACCTCCAGGAGGGTTTTTGCCATTAACCAATTGTGGCGCCAGCGTTATCGGACCAATGATCAACGGGCGATCTCCGACAAACTGCCTTGCGCTGCTGACAACGTCAGCATGGATCGGTAGCGTCTCCATCATAGAAGCATTATCGAAAGCGTGAATCTGCGGGTTGATGGCAAAACCGACGGCATCTATTGCCTTGTGTTCAGGACGTGCGCGGTTCAAATCGACAAAATTGGTCGTCTGCGTGACGCCGATCTTTGCCTTTCCCAATAACGGCGCGAGTTGCTGACGCGTACGCTCAAAATGAGTGGGTTCGCCGCCGGTCACCAGCCAGTTCGAAACGGGGGGCTGAAACTCTTTGACCTCTTTCAGCAGTGTTGCGAATGCCGGTGATTCTCCGAGGTTGAGGCCGACGTGCAGCGATACGCCAAGGGCGTTGGCCTGCTTGGTGGCTCGCCGCAGGTCTTTGACAAAGGACTCATTGGAAAGCGCAAGATCCACCCGCAGATGATCAAGCTGCAGTGCCTTGAGATGTTGCAGTTGTACATCGGTAAGGTGCTCTACTTCGGCCGACACCTGTAGGCCAAGGCGAGGGAGTGCTGATTCGCGCTCACCTAACGTGAGAACCGTGCCGTCAAGAGCCCCGGCGTTGTTGATACCGCTCGAAGCGCCGACGGATGACTCCCGCTGTCCAACCGCGAGTGCAAAATCACCTGCGAGACGAATCTTTATTTTTTGTGCGATTTTAGTCCCTTTGACAATCACGACGGGATAGGGAATCTCCAGGGGAGTGCAATAGGTTTTAAAGGAAGCATCGGTCCAATTTCGCTGGTCTTCCATTTCAAAGACTTCACCCCCAAATTCCACGCGGGCTCGGATACCGGGCGCAACCTCGTGGGTAATCGCTCGCAGGTTTTTTGCTGGTTGGTGGGGCGAGATAAATTTCGGAAACTCTCCCTCAGAAGTTTTTCCATCAACCGTCTCGATCATCCAAGGCTGTCCCGCAGCAGACGGTCCGTGTAGCACGCAGAAGCCAATGCGGTTGCGTTTAAACGACGAGAACGCCTCTCCGTCGAAGGTAAACTCAATCAATCCCTTATCGCTTCCAGTAATGGAGCCCTTCCAGCGGAAGTCGATGTCGTCCTTCGCGCAGAGTACGTCGAAAGTAACGTGAAAACCGTCGCCGCTGCTCTCAACTCGGAGATTCGACACTTTGGGCGCGATGGTCGACCAGTCCTGATTGCGAATCGGCGCAATGATGCCTCGCAAGATTTCATGCGATCCGATCCGGATGTAACGCAAAGTTGCGTTGTCCGCATCCAAGACCATCGTGACCGGTCCGGCCTTCAGCGGGATGGTTTCGAACGCTGGAGCGATTGAGGTCAACTCGAGTAATACTGTTGCGAACCAGATCCCGAACCAGATCCGAGAGTTAAGCAATTTGGAAAGCGTCATGGTGTACTTCCTATGCGATCAATTTTTGTTTGACGAATTGCCTTGAAGTTTGTCGAGGCATTCAGGGGGATTTTGTATGAGTACTCGATTCTCCGAGCATTGTGACTTGGGTGCAAATTGACAGTGGCCGTTTTGCGTTAACCTGGAGGGCGACAGGGCGGCAGGGCGGCGGCCCGCCGTGCCAAAGCCAATCTTTCCAATCAATCATTAGACATCAATCAAGCGAAGCGTATTGATGCATTTGCAATTTGTTTAAAAAAAACTTGACCTGCGAGTTATGTTGCTGTTAAACGTAGGAACCGCAAGTGTTGCGCCACAAGCACACCTAGCTAAAAGCACACCTAATGGATGGCCCGAGTTCCAAAGTCGAATCTGCAATTTCTTCGTCCGAAAGATCAACCATGACACTCCAGCCGATAGCGGCTCTAGTTCTATCGTTTTACTTTGCCTACTTCGTTCAAGCCGACGAGCCTTCGCTAAATTTGGGCCGCTTACATGGCTGGAGTAAAGCACAACAGGATGGCTACAAAGAACTCGAAGCGCGACTCGCAAAATTACGTCGAAAATTGGGCTGGCATAGCGACTTGTTTGCGGATGCCGCCATTTACGCGAAAGGAGTTTCTTGGTCATTAAGACATGACGAATCGTTTTCACCGAGTGATACCGCCATGCAAGAGCGGGCTCTGGAGGAATGTCTTGATCGAGTTTCAGCGATAGAACAGGGTAATCCTTCATGGGGAAAAATGACGGGGAAACTCGTGCGAGGATATGTCTCGCAAGTCGATGATTCGGTTCAGCCGTTCGGCCTAATCGTGCCGTCTGGTTATGATCCGATGAAACCGACTCGGCTTGATGTTGTATTGCACGGAAGCAGTAAGCCGGTCGGCATGAGTGAACTCCGATTTATGAGCCGTTTCAATAGCAGGGAAAGCCATGCTCAACCGGTGGCCGATGGCAATTTTATTGAATTGCATCCACTGGGTCGTGTCGAAAATTGCTACCGATGGGCCGGCGAAACGGACGTGTTTGATGCGATTGAAGCGGTTTGTCGCAACTACAACATCGATCGCAAGCGCGTCGTGCTGCGGGGAATGTCGATGGGTGCGAGTGGCACATGGCACTTGGGACTAAAGCATCCAGATCGTTTTGTTGCGTTGGGACCGTATTGCGGTTATGTCGATACGCACCAGTTTTCCCTAACGCCGATTCCGAATTTTATTCCAGTTGGGGTGTTGCCACCTTTTCAAGAAAAGACACTGCACATGCTCGACTCGATCGATTACGCCGCGAACGCGAGAATCGTTCCAGCAATTGCATGCATGGGTGAAAAGGATGTGTTCTTTCAGTCTCACGTGTTGATGGGCCAGGCCATGGAACGCGAAGGAATCAAGATGATCAACTTAATCTCACCTGGAACAGGGCACATCGTGGATCCAACGACTCACCAAGAACAGATGCTTCGGATCGAGGAGATTTCGGCTAAAGGAATAGACGACGCACCAAGGCAGTTGCATTTTGTAACTTGGACTTTAAAGTACGCACATTGCTTTTGGGTCCGTGTACTTGGTTTGGGTGAACACTATGTTCGTGCGGAGTTGAATGCTTCGGTTAACGAAGACGGCTCGGTCGATCTGGCCGAGCCTTTGAACATTACCAGACTAATGCTCCTTCCACCGGTGCTTCAAGAGGCGATGCCGAAGTTAAGAATTGCCGGAAAAGAAGTGTCATTGCCAATTCGCGGTGAAAAGTCCATAGAACGTCAAATTGTTATAGGTAAACGCAACGGCCACTGGCTTTATCTCGGCGAGCAGGACGAAGTCCCGTTGGATAGTAAGCGGCCGGGTGTTCAAGGTCCCATCGACGATGCTTTCACGACACGGTTCCTGTGTGTTCGAGGCACAGGGCAGGCGTTGAATCCAGCAGTCAAGACCTGGTCCGACGCAAGCTTGAAGCGATTTGAGAACGAATGGAATCGCTACTTTCGAGGAGAGCTTCCGTTGAAGGACGATACGGACGTCACAGAGGACGACGCAAAAAGCTGCAACCTGATTCTGTTTGGTGACCCAGGAAGCAATAGGTGGATTGCAAAGTTGCTGCCCCTTTTGCCTTTGACATGGACAAAAGACGAACTTGAATTTGGCGGAGTAAAATACGCTGCGGTTGATCATGCCGCACTGATGATTCAACCGAATCCACTTGCTCCCAAACGATACGTCGTGCTCAACAGCGGGCACTCCTTTGGCGAAGCGGAGTTGTCGAAATTGAATTATCTTTTATTCCCACGCTTAGGAGATTGGGCCATCGTTCAAGTCGCGACGGGTGAACCGGTTCGCGTTGGATTCTTTGACGAGCAATGGCGATTCGGTGCAGTTCGAAAGTGACCGGTACCCATTCGGTCTTTAAAAAAGCAGTTTTTTGACAAAATCGAATCTTATGGTTATCCAAATCTTCTATGTTCGAAGCCGTTGTTCTTAACGACCTCAAGCAATACGCGGCGTTTTCGAACGGGCAAAACAAGCTGCTTTCCAGTGCTCGATCGCGACAACACAAGCAGCCGCAATCGTCCGGCGGGACCTTTTCCTACGCCGAAGGCGTTAAACAGCAAAGCCCAGGGTCGCTGCGCACGCAGCGCACCCTGGGTTCGCAACAAACGCCATGCCCTCAACCCCAACGGGGTTGAACATGCATCCAGCGGGATGAATCCCCGACATGTGGGACATTGTCCGCGGGATATGGCCGTCCATGTTGTCGGACCCGTTGGGGTCTCGTGAACCTCTTGGCGTTGGACCCAGGGTGCGCCGTCTTCGCGGCGACCCTGGGCTCTGTTGTTAAACCGTTTCACGGTGATAAACACAGGTGCGCCGCCCTCCCGGCGACCTTGGGCACTGTAGTTAAAACTTCACAGTTGGGATCGATTGCTATATTTTCTGATTTCCAGTGCTCGATGACAGCAGCCGCGACAGAACGGACAGCCGCGACAGAACAAACAGCGTAACAACAGAACCCATCCAATGCTCGCGGACTGTACTCGTGGTACTGAAATCTTGATCTGCCAATAGAACATCAATTCAGGGCTGACAAACAAATCAGAAGTCAGCACAAAAAATTGCAGCTAAGCCCTCGGTCGGCCGCCCAAACTTGTGCCGAGAGCAGAGCGGATGCCTGCCAACGGCACAATAGATAATTGCCGTCAATCACTTCGAATTGTGGTCAGATCGGGGGAACAAGAATATGGGTTGACTTGGATACGGATTGTCCATCGTGGTGCAGGGTTGCTTTCGAGCCACGGAATTGCACGGATGAAACACGGATTTGGATTCTTTGATCCGTGTTGATCGGTGTAAATCCGTGGCTAACAGTTGCTGGAGTTCGTGCAATGGACTCATGGGTCTGCTATCATCTGTCGACTGGATTTCAATCACATGGACTTTACGGGAGTTCCTGTCGGACATCGTTGCGACCACCTGATGGATAGGCTCAATCGCCAGCTTGAACAACTTAAGTTCGCTGGAATTGGGATAGTACTCCTCTGCGTGGTCCAAAAAACGCGTAACAAACGTCTGAAACGAATGGGCCGACAAACGATTTTGGCCGGAATTTCTCAGAGTGGCGATTCACAAGCCATTCTGCCTTGAGTCGGTTGTAACGCTCCTTGCTTTCCTCAGTCCCATGAGTGCCGAGGTAGATTGCCTTGCCGCCGAGATTGACGTAGGCTTGGCCGGTGGACTTGTGCTTGCAATAACCTGGTTCTATTGCCATGTGCGTTTCCTCCAAAATGCAAGTCTGTAGTACTACAGACTTCATGAACTTGGAAAACAGCGCTCTGACGGGCGGTCAGGTAACGTTTCATCAACAAATCGCCAACTCAATCACCAGTGCCCCCGCAAGGGGATGAACATGTTGTAAATTCATTGGAGAATCCAAGCTTTCAACAATTCGTGGTTCCACCGGTGGTTCCATCACGAACAATAAGGAGATAGGTGAACTCCTGATTCTATGGTCAGAACTAGATGATACCGCTCGTCGCGATCTGCTATTGGTGGCTCGTGGCTGGATCAAAAAGTTGGCAAGGTGATGACAAGTCATGTTTTTTCAAAAATGCCAGAAACCGTGCGCAGAATACGCAGAATTGATTTGAAGTTGGCAAAGTTGAGCACAAACGACAGGCTTTGATTTGAGTGTGCTTTTTGCTATGACCTTTCATTTGCAACCGACTCTTCGAGTAGGCTTGCCGCATGTATATCTTTCAGACTTCTGGGAGCACAAAAAGCGCCCCCAGAAAGTGCCTCTGAAGACCCCTGAACCAAAATTTGCTGTTGCTCTGGTACCGGCAGTGTGTCCAAAACTGCGGTTCGACAGCAACTTCTCGTCGATTCGGTAAAAGCACCATTTTTTGGTGGTAAATTAAGGTTTGCCGAACGCTAATCGTCGACAAATACCCAGTTCGGGCTGATCAGAAAATCAAAACACTTCAAACGAAACCAACCATGCAACCCCAAGTAACCTTCACAGACGAACTACTCGACCAACTGGCCCTCCGGGTTGCGACCCACCGTCACTCGTTCGGTCTAAGCAATCGTCGGACGAGTGGCTAGTAGCCAAACAAGCCGCAGAGCTCTTAAAAGTCTCCGTCTCAAAGCTAGAGACCATGACTCGAGACGACCTCGTGCCTTCCCACAGGTTTGGCCGAACCAGAAGGTACAAACGGTCCGAGCTGTTGGCTATTTCTTCAGCCACAGTCCCCCCATCGCGTAGCGAACCGCAAGCCGTGGCTAAGCAGCAAATGGGAGGACCAGTCGTCCCCAGCCACTTGCCAGAGCTGCACGACATGTTTCGGCGTCCCTACGCTTTGGCGTTGGATACTTTGCATGTCGCTAACGGCAAGTGGAATTTCTTTTCGCATGGTTTGGTTCTATCGCTGCTTGACCTTAAATCCGATCCAGACGGATCTAAGTCTGTGACAACATTGCATGACTATTACCGTTCAAAGAGTGCGCAAAGTTCTGATACTGGACCTAGCTCCAGCTCCTTAGGCACCGCTGAAGATGTGTCACCAGCCAGACCGCAGCCCGGCATCGACGACGATGCCCAATCATAGCCTCAGCACTGTCGGCAGATCGTGATGTACGATTTGAAAATGCCAGATTCGTTCTCCGGTGGCAGCGTTTAGCGCGAGGACGCAGTTAGCGAACAGATTCGACCCATGTCGTTTACCACCATAAAAATCCGGCTCTGCCGTCTTGGTCGCTACGTAAACGATGCCGCTTTTTTATCTAGAGACTGGCCGCACCAAGGCATTAGACCAGTCGCGTTTTCATAGGTGTGTTCAGTCCAGAGCCAAGATTGATCGAGCCATTGTCACCAAAGCCTCGGATAGTTTTTCCGGTTTTCGGATCCAGCGCGAAAAGGAAGCCATCGACCGCAGTGAACAAGCGCTGCTCCTCTCCAGTTTTGTTCGCCCAATAAACTAGGCCTCGCTGCCTCGCGCGCCCGGGTCCAATTTGTTCGTTCGCAGCACCCCATTTCCAGAGCTCCTTGCCCGTGGCCGCATCGAGAGCAACCACTTTGCGCGACGGAGTTGGAGTGTAGAGCCGGCCGTCTACAATGAGGTTGTTTGCCTGATATTCGTCCGCGTCCCCTGTTTCAAAAATCCAAGCAACTTTTAGTTGAGAGACGTTTGAACGGTTGATCTGCTCAAGCGTTGAATAGAGACTGCGCTCTTTACTCCCGAGATACACCACCAACCCTCTTATGTTCATTAGCCGCCCCAAGGTGGCCAATGAACAATGTTGGGATTAACTTTCCGACCGACTACGGTTTTGCCGTTGGAGGAGGATTATCTCCGGTCGTTTCGACCTTTTCGGTAGTCGTCTTGGTGGCGCTGTCTGGCGTCGTTTCGATTTTTTGCTTGACGGTCGTCTTGCTTCCTCCGCCTGGAGTTGTGACCGTTGTCTCAGTTTTCTTTTCAGTGGTCGCTTTCGACTCACAACCGATG
>JANMHA010000181.1:0-1752 GCA_031374925.1 Pirellula sp.
GAAGAGTCGAGCGGGGAGTTTCAACCATCTGCCGAAAGCAGAAACTTCCAGCCGTTCGGAAAGCTCTTGCCCCCGCGCCTTGACGAAGTAGTCATTCGCGTGCGAGATAATGGAAGCGGAATAGCTGCGGAATTACTCCCACACATTTTCGACATATTCACGTTTTTGAGCCTTGGTGCAGACGTAGTACCGGCATGGGGCGTTCGGGGGGGATGGAGTTACTGCGACACAGGATTGGAAGACTCTACATCGGCAGATTGCCGTTTTTTTTGTCGTCATGCGTTCTTGACTTTGAGCTTTGCAACGCAACTTGAGTGCATGGCGAGAATTTTCTCCCAGGATGAATTCATGCTTAACGAAAGCAATTTCGATTTCTCTTCGTTGTCTTTTGGAACCTCGCAGAGTTCGGCCGCATTCGAGGTCCATTGGCTTAATTCTCGTAGCAGAGTAACCATCGTTTGGGATGGCCTCGAATTGCTCGGTACCAACTCAATCGCAGCTTCACAACGCTTGATCCATTTCACGGCTTCGCGAGCTACGTCTTCAATTGCTGTGGCCTTATCGCGCGGCCTATACTTCCTTCCGTGCGATGATTCCGGCCTGCCGCACTCGCGTTTGATCAAATCGTGGAGCTGTGCTGGTGACAGGTCGTTTTTGGCCGCGTGCTCGGCAAACCCATTTCTGGCGTCAGCAACCGTTTCGCCAAACTTCTTAAAGGGGGTTTTAATCGTCAATAGATATTTGATGTAGCTACTGTCGAGCGGACGTTTAGATTCATTGAATCTAAGATCGCGAAACCTCTGGAATTCGCTTTTGGACTTGTAAGCTAGGTAGAAAGCTCGTCTAAAGCGCAAGGTACGCAGGGCTTGCTCGGGAATTTCGTTCTCCTTGGCAAACACTTTAATTGTCAGTTTGCTAGCAATGATGTCACGGCCGATGTCCCAATGGGATTGCAGGGTATCCAGTATCTGCGCAACTTTGGGGTCGGTTTTAGTTGAGGCCGTTGGATCCGAGCTCGGCTTTTTGGGTTTTAATTTCGGCATATTTCTTGGGCGAAGCGGGCAATTGAGTATGGAAAACAGCGTTTGTGCCTTCAAACGACTGCGGCTAACCCTCAACTTACCAACTCGGCGAGTATTTGTGGCGCCCGTGGAGGTCCAAACGTATTACCCGCGCTCAATTGCGCTTCAATCGACATTCTTCCAGTTTGTCCGCCCACATGTTTCTAAGCGGATCATTTCATCGGGAAAGGTACTGCCTCGCCGAATACGTTACTGAGACGATGTTTGGCCGTAACCACCAAGTGCGTCGCTCAGGGGGCTCCAGTCCAACCAAAGTGTATTCAGGTAAGTAGACTTGGATAGCAAGGGCTGATCGATGCCGCATGGCATGATGCAGAAAGTCGGGCTACGGCCAAAGTGTTGTCCACACTGGTTCTGCCGTTGAAAGCGATTTCTTTGTCTCGCAAAGCGAGACAAGTATGAGCCGTGCATGCTTGCGATGAAACTCTCGCCATGGTTTGGCAACGCATTCGACCAACTGCATTTGCGAACTGTCGAACCTGAATTTTTCGACCGCCAGGCAAGGATCGATTTCGTTTTGCTTGGTAAAGCGATAAAGCAAATGGTCAAATGTCCAAGGTGGCCAATACTCGACGATTGAGTTCTTGTGAGTCAGGAACATTCCGCTTACAGGACATCGGGCATCTTTATGAAATTGCTTTGACTGGTACTCACTGAGGTCAGATTCGAT
>JANMHA010000189.1:0-2064 GCA_031374925.1 Pirellula sp.
CTTAAATCTGATCGGGAGTTTTGGGCACTTCTTGGCAACCGTTGTTGCTGTGATTGGTACGATGCCTCTGCTAGCAATTCTTTCCCATATAGTTACGAAAACAGTGGATCGCCCCAGCAATGATTTGAGCAACTGGTTAGCGAACAGAGTGGGACCCTCTTGCCGAGACTGACACGGCAACCCCGACCGCGAATGCAAGGGCAATCGATAAAGCCAAGCGCTGAGCGAGACGGCTAGGGCAAGACTCGCTCGGTCTTAAGCCGCGTCATTGGAATTCGAGAAGTCTATTTCCACAGCGTTGTCCCATCCAGGTAAACAGCTTGCTCCTTCCACAATCGTTGATTCAGCAAGCATTTCGCCAACTAACGCCGCGAATGCGATCCTTAATCTCACTTTCCCGAATCCCGCAGGATTTCGTTCGCTACCGCTCGTCAAACCTCACGAGACGGATTTGAACTGCATGTCTCTGGGTTATGAAGCGTCCGCTTCCTTCCGACACACTTCTTTGATTTCCAAAAAGATGTGCGGTTAGCTAATTCGCGAATTCGGCAGGATTCTTGTCTAGCTCATCAACTGTGGACAGTTCGGCGACTGCAGCTAGATCCATTGTGCAAGCGGCCGATTCCTTCCGGCAGGACGCTTACATATCCACACTGCGTGGGAGCAGATTAAAAAGGCCAAGCCCGGCTTCATGGCGTCGTAATAGTATTTTTACGATACGACGTCCTCGCAATCTCCGACCGGATGAGCCATCGTAAAACGACAAGCAGTTTGCACCAACAATTTCAACCTGAAATTTGTAAGTGCTGATGACATTCTGACTTCATTACATCTGAATTTCGTACATCCAGAGTTGGTTGTAACCCAACGCCATCGCTTGCTTTTACACCGCCGCAGAGTCGGACGGCGTCCTGCAGACTAAGATCTGGAGATGCTTCTGCTTTCGAAACAACGGAGATAAATTCAGACCACCAACGAAAAACCCATGGAAACTTCGACATGAAAACACCTGCAACAAATACAGAGCTCAAAAAAACGGATAACTTACGGAACGCAGAGACTGCTTTGGTTTTCAGCAGCGAAGCGTTGCACCGCATCCGTTTCTGAGCCGGAGCTCCGAGCTTGAAGCAGAAGCGTTGACCACAGATGGCAAGATTGCCGCTTGGTCAATGCGAATTCGTGAAAGTAATGGGTGTCGATTGCGGTTGACGCGAGAATACGATCGTCTACTTAGCTCTTCTCCTCTGAGAGCCTCCGAAAGATCTGTGGGTTCCGTGCAGGACTCACTTTCCTCTTGTATCGGAGTCTCGGTATGGGCACACCTACCTAGCGTTACGGCGTCGCTGACCAAGCACCTAAACACTGGGGCAAATGCCACGAAACCCGTGCTCCCCCACGTGACAATCAACATCAATACAAATCGCAGCACGTGCCCGGAGCCGCGATTTATCTTGGATTTGAGCTGTGGTTGGATCATCGCAAATACGATTGGAGTGTCGCTCGATTTCTAGATTATGTTAACAGCCGAGACGTAAGCTATTGTCGACGTATTCGCTGAAATCGCAACATACTTTCTTAGTCGATTCCAGATTACTCTTCGGCGAACTCTCTCACTCAAGCGTACTGGACTGTACGTCAAGCTTAGCAAGCAATGATGAACGCCGGCGTGTCGAGGAACCTGGAGCAGAGAACCTGACTGACGAAACAGTCCGATTGCCCACAATGGTTGATTCCCAAGCATTTTGCCAACTAACGCCGCGAATGCGCACCTTAATCTCACTTTCCCAAAACCCACAAGTATTCGTTCGCTACCATTCGTCAAACCTCACGAGACGGATTTGAAAACGTCGTACTCCTGCAGGATCGGTCTAGCCAGCAATCATTCCCTAGCCGCAAGCTTCCCATCCACATGAGGACATAGCCCGGAGCCAGCGAAAGGAAGCGACCACAAGTTGACATCCCGCCGATTCGACCACGCCCGCTGGATCGATTAGACTGGAACAGGGAGAACCGTCCCAAACAGGGATAATTACAAGTTCGTCGATGGAGAAAATACTATCGTTG
>JANMHA010000191.1:0-4204 GCA_031374925.1 Pirellula sp.
CAACGATAGTATTTTCTCCATCGACGAACTTGTAATTATCCCTGTTTGGGACGGTTCTCCCTGTTCCAGTCTAATCGATCCAGCGGGCGTGGTCGAATCGGCGGGATGTCAACTTGTGGTCGCTTCCTTTCGCTGGCTCCGAGCTATGTCCTCATGTGGATGGGAAGCTTGCGGCTAGGGAATGATTGCTGGCTAGGCCGATCCTGCAGGAGTACGACGCTTACACAGTTGAGGAGGTAGCCAGGCATCCAGCCGAATTCGGGAAACTCGCTAACCGTACAACCTTGTGGAAATCGCAGAAGCCTATCGGGGGGAAGCGGACGTTGGCACAAGGAGTAGGCCATTCCGCTCGCATCCAGCCAACCAATTCGAGAATCTCACTGCCAGCAACCCGCAGACCATTTATGTGGATAACCGATCCTCAAGGCGACGAGCCACTAGCCTAAGTCCACATAGAATCATTTTTCTCAAAATATACTCCACAATCTTGGATACAATCGTGTCCCAATCGCCGCTTGGATTTGGTTCGTCGTGTCGAGGTACTCCCACGGTCTTTGTGGAACTACGGAACTTTCACACGGGACTCGCCATTCATGTGGATATAACTCGACCGAGCTAATCGCTACGCTGGCTCGCAGGACAAATTGGCCATGAAGTTAATTGTCAAAATTCTGACTTTTTGATTGGGGAGTCTGTGCTCAGGCATCGCTATTTGCTGTGGACGGATGTTGCATGATCCGGTTGACAGAAAAACAATCTCGAGCATATCGACTCGAAGTGCGTTCGACGGAGGATAGGCCAGATCCGTCCGAACCGACCGAGCACTGGTGCGGTAGTGCTGCCAAGATTGAAACCATGCGAGTGAGATGTGATCGCGGCCAAAGTGTTTTCCATCCTCTGGATGCTAGAGAGATAATCGATCGGAACCACAACGACATCGTACCTGCAATCAAACAACGCTTCGAACGCTATGCCGAAGATCGACGTCAAGCGGCAGATCGATGTCAAGTGGCAGGATCAATGGCCATCCGATTGGAAATAGAAGCAGCGCTCGGACATGAATCGGACAAGTTCACAGGAGATGGCCATCCGTATTAAATTGCGAATTTAGCTGGTCGCACATTCTTGTGGCAAGAAAGAAGCGTCTTGGCGGGAATCGGACGCTTACCGTGAATCCAGCGTCAGTCCAACCTGTGGGAATGGTAACTGCCAGGTTGCTGGCTAGGTCGATCCTGCAGGAGTACGACGCTTTCCACAGTTGATGAGCTGGTCAGCTAACCAATTTGGCAACCTCTCTGACAGTGGATTTGGGAATATGCAAGCGGCACAACCTTGTGGAAATCGCAGAAGCGTGTTGGAGGGAAGCGGACGTTGGCACAATGGATGGGATTAGTAACTGCTACGTTAGCTGCTAGGTTGCTGCTAGGCCGATCCCGCAGGAGTACGACGCTTTCCACGAGTAGAAAAAATGTCTCTATTCACGTTCGGAAACCGCCAGCTGATCATCAACGATTTCAAGGTGGAGGCGAGGAGGAAGTCCGATTGTGAACCCCAAAATCCGAACAATCAATTCCTCTATTTCGACTGGGGTAAATTCGTTCGCTTCGAGGTAATAGGCATACCCTTCGAGATCGTGCGAGATAGTGGCTTGCTACCAAGTCCACCGAACTTGTTTTTAACCCGGTTTGGGACTGTTATCATTGGAGTTTAGGGAGTTACGATTCTCCATTACTCGCAACCGGAATTTTCCCCGGCGGATATGCAAAGTGAACTCGGTAAGGCGATTCCCATCATGAAGCGATTGAAGATAAACTCCAGGTTCACTGATCCGGTTCCAGATTTCATCGAACTTACCCTTTCCGCCATTTACACTTTCAAACAGCTCATCGAACAATGAACGAACGCCGTCGAAGTCGGCAGTAGGGAAGAAAGCCCCTGTGCGCCAAGGGAAATCACCGCCTTCGAGGGTCAAAGCACCGAGCTCAACACTGCCGCGAAAAAAAGCATAGTCTGGCATATAGGAACGATTCGAGTGAGAGACAGAAACCAGTACGCTTCCCCGCCGCGAGAAAACTACATTCTAGCTGATAAAGCAGTCCTCCAGCACGCAGCCAGCGCCATCGCCATCGTCCACATGTTGAACCGGCTTCGGCTACGTCCACATGTGGATGGGAAGATTGCGGCTAGGGAAGAAGCAGGCTGATGCTAAGCCAATCCTGCAGGAGTACGCCACTTCCACAAGCGCCAGGGTTGTCTGGGGAGATGGTCAGCCATGGCCGCGCTTAGCCGATTTCGTCGATATTCTTTCAAAAGTTCAGCAACCGAACACTCGACCCAGCCCAACGCTGACTGGTCACGGGTATGAATCCGTTATCACGACTGGACCGTTTCAAGTAAATCAAATACTCAGGGACGATCGAAGTTTTTTCCGAACCATCCATGATTCCCCAATCCGTAATTACGCCATCTATCTCAACAGCGGAAAGACTGGGTAGCAGCATGCGAGTGCGTAGGACGGCAAAGTTTGAACGAAACCCTAGCACGACCGTTTTTGGTCCCCATTCCGTGGTTATCATTTCAATCTCCTCGTTGGCCGCACCTTTCATGACGGAAAGGATTTTCAGTTTATTCGAAACTCGCTGAACCGAGTCGCTATCAAAGTCTGTTGCACCCACAATATCGGACGCGACATGACGTTTTTCTATCAACGTCGCGATCACAACTAGATCGGCCTTCGCAGCAAGATCAGCATAGGTCACTTTTGGTTGGTCGTTATCCCGCAGCGATTCAAGTAATGCGTTAATCTTCTCGTCATGAGATGCATTTTGAGATAATGCGATCGAATGCAATAACCAGAGCAACGCGATTGACATGATGTAGCGCATAGAATTTCTCAAGACGAACTTGTGATTATCCAGGTTTCGGAATTGTTATCCCCGAATTTAGCGGCGTTATCCCTGATGTGTCAAATCGCCAACCCGTTCCCCGCCGCTAACCACTTCAGTCTATCCGATGTAGCAGTCCTCCAGCAAGCGACCAGCGCCAATGTCCACAGTGTTTTGCCTACGGAAATCGGTACTACTTACTACATACCAACCTGTGGAAATCGGCGCAAGCAAGATTCCTGCGGCATTCGCAATTCGGCAATCGACCAAGGCCAACTACTAACACCGTCGCTACTCCTTTAAATGTTCGTCGCATTTTACAGTTCTGTTGCGCCTACCACCAGAATCCCCACCAGTTTTCCTTCAGCCATTCAATGAAACCGGCACCCAAAAAGAATCCCAAAAGTCCGCAGGCAATCGCACCAATCAAAATGGTATCGCCTGTAAAGAATGGGGGATCATCGAAAAGGAGCATGCACGCTCCAAGTCCAAGACCTCCACCAGCAAGAGCACCAAAGAACGTACCAGAAATTACGTTTCCAAGATTATTTTCCTCGTCCGACATTGTGAGACTCGCAGTAGTTCCGAGTGGCAGATGATCGTTATTCGTTCGCGAGGCTGATATCTTGGCATAGACCAGAGTGTGGCCCAGTCGCGTAAGCGGCACGATTAGCAGCCATTCCCACAAGTAGCGAAGCGGATCGGAACAGAGTCCAGCTCCACCCCAACCCGCTTTCCCGCCGCTAATCGCTTAAGTCTAGCCGATGCATCAATCCTCCAGCAAGCAGCCAGCGCAGTAGCCCACGTAACTTCTAGCCAAACCGGAGCTAGGCAGCCAGCGCCAACGCCCACAGTGTTTGGCCTACGGAAATCGGTACTACGGTACTACGCACCAAACTGTGGAAATGGCGTCTGTTGCTGGGCTAGATCGAAACGCTGTCACTAATCCAAAATTTGTTTTGTCGATTTTGACTTCGCTATTAGTACGGTTGTCACTAGGCACGACACGAGCATGCCAATTGTCACTAAAGCGAGCATATTTGACCAATTAGGGTCGTCCAAATCTTCCGTCAAAATACATCCCCCAACACACATGCCTGGTCCAGCGACCAGCGGAACGAATAGCGAATACTGTTGCCTTATCGTGATCCAAGTTGATAACGCGGAACTTGTCGTCGCAAGAATCATGAATATCGGGATTGCTTTATTTAGGTGATTGAACGCATCCGGCATATGGTGGCCTAGCAAGGCTTGATTCAAAAACCGCTCAATGTTTGGCCGTAGACACAAGAGCGCTGCCGTCAAAATCGCGCATACCG
>JANMHA010000211.1:0-21472 GCA_031374925.1 Pirellula sp.
TGCAGGATCGTGGAATATCTTTCACTCAGGAGCCACGCGACGAACCTTGGTTATGGCGTGAAGCTCGTCTGCTGGACCCGTCGGGAAACGTGATTTGCCTCTACACAGCAGGCGTCAACCGTCTCAACCCACCCTGGCGACTGCAGTCAAACAAGATGGGATAGCGTGGACCGCTATCCCATTGGCTATCCCATGAGATGGCAGCTTGGGGCTCTACGAGGCAGGACGAATTTGGGACCAGCGGACGACGACGGGGTGTTTTGTTAATGAGGTATTCGTTTTTGGCGGCCCGAGACGCCTTGTGGCAGTTGTGGGCAGAATAGAACTAGTGGACGATATTGGACTCGAACCAACGACCCCCACGATGTCAACGTGGTGCTCTAACCAACTGAGCTAACCGTCCTTACGTTTCAAGATTGTCACCTTGTCCAGGTCGATGTCAAGTTCAACTTGGTGCTGGCTTGGGGTAGGGGGATGAGGGCTTACGGCCTACGGCTCAGCGAAACTGCTTCTTGGCTTTGGTTGTCGAATCATCACCCGCCGGTTATGCTGCTCGCTCGCTAAATTTCAACGATTCCCGTTTTGTCCCGTTGCCACTCTCGATGATGTCCAATCCAATCCGACGCGTTGTTATCACCGGCATGGGGGTCGTTTGCCCTATCGGTCGGGACTTGGACACGTTTTGGTCGAATTTGGTTGCCCAAAATACCGGTGTCTCAGCCTTGACCTGTCTCCCTTCTGATGGGCTCAATGTGCAATTCGGCGGACAAGCCAAATGCTTCACCGGCGATATCGAACACTTCGGGCCACTCGAAAAACCCCTACAGCGCGCCATCAAAAAGAACCAGAAGGTGATGTGCCGGGAAATCGAAATGGGGGTCGCCGCTTGCCAAATGGCGCTGGCCCATAGCGGTCTAGCCGCATCCACAAGTCGCATCCCAGAGCGTACCGGGATCGTCTTTGGCAGCGACTACATCCTCACTCGCCCAGAAGAGTTCTCCGATGGGGTATTGGCCTGCTTCGATGCAAATAAGCAATTTCAAATGCCGCTATGGCCAACCATCGGACGCCCAAAGGTAAATCCACTCTGGCTACTAAAATACTTGCCGAATATGCCGGCCAGTCACGTTGCCATCTACAACGACCTCAGGGGACCTAGCAACTCGGTCACCATTCGCGAAGCTAGCAGTGCTGCCTCGATCGCAGAAGCGGTTGCAACCATCCGGCGCGGTGCGGCCGACGTAATGCTGGCGGGTGCCACCGGTTCTCGTTTGGAGCCTTTGAGAGCACTCCACTTTACCGTTTCGGAAAAACTGGCCAGTCCGAGAAGCCAGCCAGGCGAAATGTCTCGTCCTTTTGACGACTCTCGAGACGGTTCGGTTCTCGGGGAAGGGGCAGGGGCTCTGGTCCTCGAATCGCTTGAAAACGCGGTTGCACGCGGCGCGAAAATTTGGGGCGAAGTCATCGGTGGAGTTGGGTCCGCCGTCGGCAATTCCCATGCGGGAAAGTCCAGGGATTTCGTTCGAATTGCCACCAAAAACGTTGTCTCAGGCTTGATTTCAAAAGGTCAATCCGCTGGCCAGAGCCTGAAGTCGGGTCTTTGCCACGTCCACGCGTGCGGAAAAAGCGAAGTCGCTTCGGACCGCTCCGAAGCCAATGGTATAAATGACGCCTTGGATGGCGAAAAAATCGCTGTTACGGCTGCGAAAAGCTACTTTGGCAATCTCGGAGCCGGCAGCGCCGCGGTCGAGATCGTCGCCAGTTGCTTAGCTTTGGATCGCCAGGTCTTATTTCCGTTGCTTAATTGCGACCGTCTGGATTCAAGTTGTCCTATTACTGCAGCTGATTCAGGCTCGGCCGCTGGGGATGCTTTTATTAGCCTGTCCTATTCGACCCAGGGGCAAGCGAGCGGCGTATTGATCCGTCGCGTCCTTTCGGCTTGACATTTACGCAGATCATTCGTAACCTTTTGCTCCTTGAAAAAACAAGCACTTCTCTAACTAATTTTGTTTGAGTATTAAAAATGGCAGTTCCCAAGCGACGACACTCCAACTCACGATCTGGCATGCGTCGAGCGCACCATTCCAAAAAGCCTCGCCAACTGCAGGTATGCGCTAAGTGCAGCACCGTAGTTCCTACGCATACGGTTTGTCCGAAATGCGGTTATTACATGGGTAGAGTCGTCGTCCAAATGGGCGAAGAGTAAATCCTATTCGATTGGGTTAGTCCCTCGATTCTCGTCGTAACCGGAAGAGTTGTAGAGTGCCCAACATCGCATTGCTTTTCCCCGGTCAAGGGGCTCAATTCCTCGGAATGGGAAAGGGGCTTTTGGAACGGTGCGAGAAAGCGAGAGTTCTTTTTGGCAGAGCCTCCGAAGTCCTTGGTTATGACCTCGCCAAATTGTGTGTTGAGGGGCCAGAAGCTCAGCTTCATCTGACAAACCATAGTCAGCCTGCCCTGTTTGTTCATTCGATGGCTGCCCTAGCGGATTTCGTCGATCAAAATCCATCTATTTTGGACTCGGTGGTTGCTGTCGCCGGACTGAGTCTCGGTGAGTACAGCGCTCTGGCTTGTGCGCAAGCCATTTCGTTTGAGGACGGTGTCCGGCTGGTTCAACAAAGAGGCTCGGCCATGCAAGAAGCGGCTACGGCGGTGCCAAGCGGAATGGCCAGCATCCTCGGTCTGGACCAAGTTCAACTCGAAGCGGTTTGCGATTCGGCTAGGCAACCTGGCGAGATTCTCAAAATTGCCAATTTGTTGTGCCCTGGCAATATTGCTGTTTCCGGTCATCTTGCGTCGATTGAGGCGGTAGCAGGCAAAGCCACAGAGGCTGGTGCGACCAAGACGATTCGTTTGAATGTGGCGGGAGCCTTTCATACCGACATTATGAAATCGGCCGTTGAGCGATTGGCTTCCGCCTTGCAGGCGACGCCATTCAACCAGGCCCGATTTCCTTTGTTCTCTAACGTCGATGCCCAACCACATGCAGGTGCCAGTGAGTTTGCACCGTTGCTGATGAAACAAGTTGTTTCACCGGTGCAGTGGGAGAGCACCCTCCGAAATCTTTTAGCGGCTGGGGTGGATCAATTTTACGAAATCGGTGCAGGCCGAGTGCTGGCCGGAACGCTGAAGCGAGTCGATCGCAAAGCCGCTTGTGAATGTTTTGGCGATTAGCCTTCTTGAAACGAAAGTAAACCATGTCTTCTAATTCATTGGGATTATCGGCCGATCTTTCTGGCCAAATCGCACTTGTGACTGGCGCTTCGCAGGGGCTCGGTCAAACCGTTGCGGTTAGGCTCGGCGAAAACGGAGCCAAGGTACTGTGTATCGCACGCAATGCAGACAAGCTTGCCGAAACCGTATCGCTGATCCAGGCCGCGGGTGGCGAAGCGGTCGCGATCGCTTGCGACGTAACCGACCGAGAGTCGGTTGAGAAACTATTTGAACAGATTGAGACGGATTACAAACGGCTGGATATCGTTGTCAACAATGCCGGCATCACGCGGGACACCTTGCTGCCGAGAATGACGGATACGCAATGGGACGAGATCATTGCCGCTAACTTAACCAGTTGCTTTCTGTTTTGTCGTGGGGCCACACGAATCATGATGGGTCAGCGTTATGGCCGCATCATCAACATGTCGAGTGTTTCCGGCTTGATCGGCAATCCAGGGCAGACGAATTACTCCGCGACCAAGGCGGGAATGATTGGTTTTACACGTTCCCTCTCGCGTGAAATGGCTAAGCGAAAAATCACCGTCAATGCGGTAGCGCCTGGGTTTATCGAGAGCGACATGACTCGAGCTTTGGGGCCAGCCGTAACCGATGAGGTTAAGAAAAGAGTCCCTGCGAATCGGCTTGGGACAGCCGATGACGTGGCGGCCTGTGTTTTGTTTTTGGCAAGCAAGGCTGCCAGTTACGTAACCGGCCAAGTGCTGACGGTCGACGGCGGCATGACAGGCTAGTGCGTGTGGCGTTCCAGATGCGTCGTTTTTGTGGCTGAGCGAGGCCCTTCGCTCAGGATCGCTAGGAACACAACGAGCGAAGGGCCTCGCTCGTCCACAATTGTCGCCTTTTGCTCCGCAAAAGTGTGTTAACGAAGCACACTTTCGCGGAGCGAAAGGCGACAATAAAAACCGCAATCCCCTGACCCCAACGGTTCCTTCTGTTCCAAGCAATTCCAATCGAATGTCGAACGCATCCGCATCTACGAATCTCGTCACTCCGGTACGAATCGGGCCGCACCTCTGTGGCGACTCGCAAAAACTGCTTCTCATTGCGGGCCCATGTGTCATTGAATCCTTGGAACTTTGTCTGCAAATAGCAGAAACGGTCTCGGGAATCTGCAATCGCCTCGGCGTGAACTACGTTTTCAAAGCGTCGTTTGACAAAGCCAATCGAACCAGCACGGGGAGTTTTCGAGGCCATGGAATCGATCATGGCTTGAATATCTTGGACCAAATTCGCGGCAAGATTGGTTGTCCCGTCACAACCGATGTGCACCTACCGGAACAGGCAAGTTCGGTTGGCCAGGTTTGCGATTTGTTGCAGATCCCAGCCTTTTTGGCTCGCCAAACGGATTTGCTCGTCGCTTGTGCGGCAACAGGAAAGCCGTTGAACGTAAAGAAGGGCCAATTTATGGCGCCCGGCGACATGAAGTATGTTGTTGAAAAGGTGAATGCGAGCGGTAGTGGCGGCGTGATGCTTTGCGAACGCGGGACCTTTTTTGGCTATGGACGTCTCGTCAACGACATGAGTGGTTTGCCGGTGATGCGTTCGATGGGGGTGCCTGTCGTTTTTGATGCAACGCATTCGGTGCAGCAGCCCGGGGGCTTGGGAGCAACCACGGGCGGCAATCGAGCGATGGTAGAGCCGCTGGCACGGGCAGCGGCCGCGGTCGGAATTGACGGCGTTTTCTTTGAGACGCATCCACGGCCAGATGAAAGCCCCAGCGACGGCCCAAATATGGTACCTTTGGATCAATTCGAAGGAGTTTTGGAACGAGTACTGATGATTTGGCGAACCGTTGCCGAATGGACTACGTAAAACGACGGAATATGAACCGAACACTTCTTTGCCCAATTCCGTTATTGCGATTCTGTACTGCGGCCGTGCTGGTTTGCGTTCCGCTAGGCATTCTGGTTTGCCTGGTCGGTTGCGAGGATACGAACAACACACGAATGCAGCAGATCCAAGCTAGACAAGTGCAGGGCAAGGAGCGGCGGGATGCGATTCGGGAGGCATTTCGCTACTTGCCTCAGTTGATTCGAATGGACCGTACAGCGGCATTGAAGGAGATTCGGTACCAGCTCAACACATGGTCGAAGAGCGTGGTTGAACCCGATTCATGGAAGTCGGCAGGGCTGTTGGAATCGGTTTCAGGCTCCCTTCGAACGATCGATTTTTCGAAACGAATGACCAAGCTCGAGTTTGGTGAGCCCGAATGCGAATACCTGTTGCAGTGCCAATTGATGCAGGAGGTCAGCAGGTGGGTGATCGAACGAGCGTACCGTGACCCGCTGTTCAGTCCGTGGCTAAATCAGCAAAAGAGCGGCCTGGCGATCGACGATTGGAATCAGCTGGAGACCACGTTGAAGTTGTTTGACTGGGCAATGTGCAACGTCGGCATCGATGGCCAAGCTAATGATGCGTTGCGATTGGTGTCCAACTCGGAATTGCCAATCGACGACAAAGCGCCGACCTACAGACAGTTGCCTTGGCAAACGATGATGTTTGCCCGTGGCGATACTTGGGAGCGAGCAAGGGTCTTCACGCAACTCGCGTTCATTCAAGGGATTGACAGTGTGGTCTTGGCGTTGCCGAGCCTATCGGGAGCGACAGAGAACGCCTCGTTGCGTTTGTGGTGCATCGCCGTTCCGATCGGCGGCGAACTCTATCTCTTTGAACCCCAATGGGGTCTACCAATTCCCAGTCAATCCGGCGACGGAATTGCAACGCTTCGTGAAGCGAAGCAGAACCCAGCCGTTTTGCGTCGAGCGAGACTGCCAGGCCGATTTGATGAGTACCCCGTCGCGCAAACGGATTTGAAAAACTTGATTGCGCTCATCGACCTCGAACCCTTTGCCTTAGGTCGGACGATGCACACACTGGAACGATCGATTACGGGTGAAAACCGGATTCGACTCAGCATGGATGCGGACGCTTTTGAAGGGAAGCTTGCGAAAATCGATCCTGCCGTATCCGTGCGTTTATGGAATATTCCATGGCTTGCACACGTCTACAATCAGTCGTTGCGAGAGCGGCTTAATGAGATGTCCCCTTTTTCCATATCCTACGTTCAGTCGTTTGGATCCTTCATAACGGATACGCCAATTAGTCGAGCAAGAAACTTGCACTTTAAGGGGCAGTTTGAAAACACAGTGGAAGCCTCCGGCGCGCTTCGAGCTTATATGGATGTTCGTGTCGACGAACAGACTCTAAAGAATCTGGCGTATGATCGCGAAACCCAAGCAAGCTTAGGGCTCGTACGATCGCCGACCGAGCCGATGGAGAACTACCAATTCCGCGTGACTCAAGCCCAGCAGTTCTTTCGTCGATCCAAATTCGATATCGCGGTTTTTCTCGCCATGCTGAACATCGATTTAGGAAAGTTGGATACAGCCAACGACTGGCTGATCAAGCGGTTGTTGCCGATTCCGGGTACGCAGCATTGGCACGCACACGCCCATTATCTATTGGGTCGCATTTACGAACAGCAAGGGAATATAGCTGAAGCCATCAAGGAATATGAATTCGAGAACTCGCCGCAAGAGGCGGGAAATCGCATTCGCATTCGAAAAATGCAGGCGGCTTCTACAGCGCCGGTTGACAAGCAATAAGGCGGCAATCCGAGTAAACTCGGGGGGTATTGGCATGCCCTAATCCTTTTCGGAGCGAAGATTGGAGCTGAACCCATTCAGTGGGTCATAGCGTACGTGATAATGTTAATGCCCATCGGATAAGAAAAAGGAACCGAGAAGGTTTCGAAATAGTCCGCGTTTGCACCTTCGCGTTCCCAGCCATCACCTAGATCGTTGTTGTGGCAGAGAAGAGCGACGATACGCTCTTTGTCGTCATGGTACGCTTGAAAATGAGGCAGCTTGTCGCCGGGCGAACCACCATGATTGAATTCGAAAAGAGAGCCTGCTCGCCAGGTACGAATGTCGGGAACTTGAGGTTTCACTTTCAAGTCGTACACGATGTGGAAAAGCGGATGCGATAGTGGAAGATCGACGGGCTCGCGATCCGGAAATACCATTCTCATTTGGTCTTTCATACGAGACCACTCCAGTTCGCCCCAAAAGTCATCCACCATTAAGAACCCGCCGTTGAGCAAATGACGTCGAAGGGCCGTGGCTTCGTCCAGACTGAACTGCAGCGACCCAACGCCGTTCATAAAGAGAAACGGATAATCGAATAAATCCGGATCCGTCAGCTCAAGGACTATTCCATTGGGATCAACTTTCATGCTCGTTAGCTCTTGAAGACGGTACGAAAAATTCCAGTCACTATCAGGAAAATCATTCTGCCAACGATTGCCTCGGCTACCTGCTAACGAAGTGTATTTGATCCTGGCGAAGGTAAAAACGTCCGCTTTGAACGGAGCCTCAATTGTCCACATTGGGAAATCGCTACGGTCGTGGCTCGGTTGTTCCCGGAACCCTGGGCCGCGGCCACCCTGCTGCCATGGCGAACCCTGCTGCCACTGCGCACAAGCGATCGAAAACAGAGCCAGGCCTGCGATCAACGCATAAGTTAGCTTGATTTTCGAGCGAAATACCACTTTTACACCCAATCGAAGGTCTACAAGTGAGCAGGGAGACGGGTGTCTATTCTCACTGCCATGGCGACCGGCGTCAATCTGCACGCATAACGAAGACACGTCTCTCCGGAGATACGATGCTACGCGGATAGGCTGTGAATTTATTCGCAAGGTGCAAAACTTTGTCGCCTTTTGCTCCGCAAAAGTGTGTTAACGAGGCGCACTTTTCGCGGAGCGAAAGGCGACAATTGCGTGTGGCACTCTCCCAGCGCTACTTTCGACAAAAGTTACCCTCCCGGCGAGGGAGAGTTGTTAGAGCGTGGGAGGGTTGTTAGAGCGTGACACGTCTGAATTTGGTACTAGCGGCTCCCACGCCCTTCTTAAACTCAGGGACGTGCCACACGATGATGGGCAACTTTCGAATACATTCACAGCCCTGGACAGACTGGGCCATATTTTACCGGAATTGTCGTGTGTGGTATCATGAGGATCCACTGAATCGCTAGTCCCTTCCAACCTACCGCCGATACGAATGTCCAAATCATCGAGAATCTCACGCCGAACCGTCCTGCGAGGTGCTGGGGCTGCACTTGCTTTGCCATGGCTTGACGCGATGACCATCCCGTCTGCTCAGGGATCTATGGCCGGCCAAGCTCCGTTGCGAATGGCGTTTTTCTATGTTCCCAACGGCGTCAATATGAATCATTGGCGGCCCGCCGAACCCGGTCTGCTCGGCGAATTGCCGCGAATCTTGCAGCCTCTTGATGCAATAAAAAAACACGTGCTCGTTCTCAGCAATTTGGCGGCCGATCACTGCGATGGCAAGTCGGCAGCCCATGAGCCAGCCGGCGGTGGCTTCCTCGTTGGCGCGAAATGCAAACACTCCGAAGAACCCGAGGTTGGCAACGCTTCGGTCGATCAAGTTGTTGCAAGCCACATTGGAACAGAAACACCAGTTGACTCGCTCGCACTGGGCATCGATCCAGGACATCGAGGGGACCACGGCTATAGCGGAACCTACATGTCCCACATCTCGTGGCGAAACAAAACCACACCTGCCGCCTTAGAACTAAACCCAAAGCTGCTTTACGAACGCCTGTTTCGCGGCAAACCTCCACAACGTCCCGATTGGAATGCGTCTCGACAAGAGCCCGCAGCAGTTTCCTCCGAATCGGTTGAGGAGAGCATGTTGGACCTCGTTCGCGACGAAACAAAATCGTTGCAACGCAAACTCGGATATACTGATCGCAACAAACTAGAGCAGTACCTGGAGGGGCTTCGAAGTATTGAAAAACGGGTGGCAACAGCTAATCGCGATTCGCATTCGCACCATCAAGAAGCGTTTGGAAGTGATCCTTTGGCCGATGCGGACGAGCCGGGTATCGACAAGTTGATTATTCCGGATGGCAAGGGGATCCCTTCGTTGTACGCGGATCACGTCAACTTGATGCTGGACATCCTGACGATCGCATTTCAAACCGATGCGACCCGGGTTGCGAGCTTCATGTTCTCTTATGAAAAGTCGGGTCGGTCGTACCCGCAAATCGAGGCACCGGGCTCACACCATTCGACTTCGCACCATCAGCAACAGGAGAAGAATCTGGAGGAAATTGCGAAAATCAATACGCACCACATGGAGTTGTTTGCGAGGATGCTGTCTCGCATGTCGCAAATCGATGAAGGAAACGGAACGAGCCTGTTGGACAATGTCTTGATCTGTTACGGAAGTGGCATCAGCGACGGAAACAAACACAATCACGACGACTTGCCGATCTTGTTGGCTGGTGGAGGTGGCGGACTGCTGCAAGGTGGCCTTCACATCAAGTACGAAAAGAAGACTCCAATTTGCAATTTGTATTTGGACATGATGCATCGCATGGGGGTCGCATCCGAGTCGTTTGGCGACAGTCAAGAGCGATTGCGTGATTTGGGCGCCTAGAATTCCAATGATCTACAAGTTCTTTCGGCGATCGGCGGGATATGCGGCTTTAGGCGAGTTTGGAGCGGTGGCCTCACCCTCCCGAGTGACGACGATTTGTCTATCGACGTTTGTTTTTTTGTGTTCGAGCGTCTACGCTCAGGACAAAGTCGATCCCCTATCGTGGGACCGCAATATCTCGGGCTTGTTCAAAAAGTACTGTTATCGCTGCCATCGCGAGGAAGAGCAGAGCGGAAGCGTGGACCTGGCACGTGACGTCGATCTTCATATGCTGCTGGACCATCGTGAGAATTGGGAAAAAGCGTCGGTCGTCCTGAAAGGCTCGGAAATGCCCCCATCCGAGGAACGCCAACCTTCAGAAGAGGAGCGAGCACTTCTTGTGCAATTCTTAGAGAAAACGCTCGATAATCTGGACTGCATGTCAGCGAACGATCCAGGTAAACCGATACTTCGCAGGCTCAATCGCGTCGAGTACGACAACTGCGTCGAAGACTTAACCGGCTTGCGGCTCAAGCTTGCGGATGGGTTTGTTCCAGATGGTACGGGATATGGCTTCGATAATCTTGCCGAGGCGCTTAGCTTTTCGCCGGTGCAAATCGAACAGTATCACGATGCGGCCAAGACCATTGTCGACGCCATTCGAGACAGCAAAAAGTCGCGACCGGAACTCTACGAGCGAATGTTTGGCAAACGGGTGTTGGCCGACGAGGAAGCAGCTGAAGCTCGCAAGGCCATCACGAGCTTTGCTTCGAGAGCCTTTCGGAGACCGGCAGAAAAGGGCTATGTCGACAAGCTTATGGCCATTTATGCCAAGGCCCTTTCGAATCAAGAGCCACACGAATCCGCGCAAGAGTATCTGATTCGGGGGGTTTTGATTTCGCCTCAGTTCTTGACCCGTATCGAAAAAAATAGGCCTGGCATCACGGACGCGTATCCAGTCGATGACTACGAATTGGCCTCTCGATTGAGTTTCTTTTTGTGGTCGAGCTCTCCTGACGAGGTTTTGCTTCAACTGGCCGAAAGTGGTTCGCTTAGTCAGCCACAAGTCTTGGCCGAACAGACCGCGCGATTACTTTCCGATCCTCGTAGCGTTGCCATGGTCGACAATTTTTTTGGCCAGTGGTTATCGCTTAAGGAAGTCGAAACGCATCAGCCGGATGCCGTGACCTTCCCTGAGTTCAATGAGTTGTTGAGACACTCCATGAAGGAAGAGGTCCGACGATCCTTATTGGAACTGGTGCAAATGGACAGATCGGTTACGGCGTTGATAGATGCGGATTACACCTATTTGGACGAACGGATGGCTAGGCACTACAGCATTGAGGGGGTGAATGGCGAAGAATTCACGCGTGTGGCGCTAACAGATCGGCGGCGTGGCGGCATTCTGACCTCAGCGGCGTTTCTCATGTCGCAGGCCGATCCGGCTCGTACGAACGTGCCTCGGCGAGGTAACTTTGTTGCAGGTCGCATTTTGGGAGCCCCACCGCCACCGCCGCCGCCTAATATCCCGCCGCTCGAGAACTCGGTCAAAGAAGGTGAGCAGAAGTCGTTACGAGAAATCTTGGAGTTGCATCGCAGTCAACCAGCCTGCGCGAACTGTCATGCGAAAATGGATCCGCTGGGATTTGGTTTAGAGAATTACGACGCGATCGGGCGTTGGCGGACCGAGGACAGATCATTTCCGATTGATGCATCGGGGCAATTGATCTCAGGCCGGTCGTTTTCAGGACCGATTGAGCTCAAAGACGTATTGCTTGAGCAGAAGGATGCGTTTGCTAAGTCCTTCGTTCGCAACCTTTTGATCTATGCCTACGGACGGGGCTTGCAGGGAAGCGATGAATGCGTGGTCCGCGACGTGCTGAAATCAACCAAACAGGGTAACTACCAGTTCGGAGCGATAGTAGCTGCCATTGTTCGCAGCTACCCATTTCTTCATCGTCGCAACCCGACGGATTGAATGTGGCTCGGTGGTCCCCGATGAAGGGCGATCAGGATTCAATTCATTTCGATGTCCGCCTCGGAGATGCGGACCTACAACTGAGTCCGCCTCGGAGATGCGGACCTACAATCGAGTCCGCCTCGGAGTCCGCCTCGGAGATGCGGACCTACGTTCCGAATTCCGGTCGGCGTCGACCGAGTTGCTCTTGGAGTCGCACGACGATGCTGGTGTGCATTTGGCTCACTCGGCTTTCGCTCAAATCCAGCGTTGCACCGATCTCCTTCATCGTCAGTTCTTCGTAGTAATAAAGAATAATGATGAGTCGTTCGTTGCGATTGAGGCCCTTGGTGACCAGCCGCATCAGATCACTCTTGTTGACGCGCCGTGTTGGGTCTTCGCTACGTTTGTCTTCGAGGACGTCAATTTCACGGACGTCTTTGTAGCTGTCCGTCTCATACCATTTTTTGTTGAGTGAGACCAAGCCGACGGCAGAAGCGTCGCTCTTCATCTTTTCAACTTCGTCTATCGAGATGCCCATGTAGGAGCAGAGTTCGTGCGTGCTTGGCGCTCGTCCATACTTGGCTTCGAGAAGCTTGGTCGCTTCGTTGAGTTTGCTGGCTTTGCTTCGGACGAGGCGCGGAACCCAGTCCATGGTTCTGAGTTCGTCGAGCATTGCGCCACGAATACGCGGAACGCAATAGGTTTCAAATTTGACTCCGCGTTCCATATCGAAGGCATCGATGGCGTCCATCAAACCGAAGATGCCTGCGCTGATGAGGTCATCAAGTTCAACTCCTTCTGGGAGCTTTGCTCTGAGTCGTTCGCCGTTGAAGCGAACGAGAGGCATGTAGCGTTCGATGAGGATGTTTCTCAAATCGACGTTTGTTAGGTCCGCTTTGTATTTAGTCCAAACATCAAAAATGTCGATGCTCGATGCTACAGTGGTCGCCATCCGAACCTCCGTGATTGATATGGCAAGGGGTTTGATCACCAGCTGTCACTGGAATCAAAAGGTCGTGTATTCTGGTGTTGCTCCGCGAACGAAGCGAACTTGTGTTTACCCATTCCATTTGGCAACACATGGTTCTCGCAACGAATCGTCATGATCCGCTGCGAGGAATCCGTTCTGGGATGCGGACTCTACTGACTTGGAACTGTTAATTCCACATCAATTGAGCAAAGAACGTCCCCTGTATTGTTCAGGCTTTTCCAAATTACCTAACTCAGCCGTCTTATTGAGCTTTGGACCCAAAAGTGTTGAGGGTAGTTGATTGTGTCCTGATCAAGGAGCGTTCTTTCGTCCCGCACGCAGTTTTTCAAACTTGTTCCTATAGTTCATTTCGACACTCTGGCGAACCACCGAATCAGCGACCTGTCCAATTCCCAAGCCGATTGTGGCAAAAGCCACGGTCGCCATCAAGGATTGAATTAGGATCGATTCTGGTGTTTCATTGCTCGTCAGACCAAGAAGGATCGTGGTCGACAAAGCAATACAGCCAAGGCATGCGGAAAACAAACGTCCCAACGAATGACTCACTGGGGATAGGGTTTTGAACAACTGCTCGTCCATTGGTTACCCTTTGGATGAACGTTAACGGAGCCTACCTTCGAACAACGCAGATATTTGTGCATTGCCAGTTGGTACTTCCCGTCCAAAGTACTATCGGCGATGGCTGGACTGTTTCTTGACCCTGTTGCAAAATAATTCAAGTTGTTTTCGAATACCCAGGAGAACTTTTACCAATCCCTCCCAGACTAACAAAACTATGGCCAAACAACACTCACCACGGTTTCTAGCTATCGCGGCGGACGCCAAAGCTCGCGTACTTGAATGCACTGTCCAAGATCTCAAACTGCGAATGGATCAAGGCGAGTCGATCTTATTGATCGATGTTCGTGAGGAAAGCGAATTCGCGGCCGGTCGCATTCCGGGTGCAATTCACTTGAGCAAAGGAGTTATCGAACGGGATATCGAAACGGTTGTGCCCGACATCAACGAGGAAATCCTACTTTACTGTGGTGGTGGCTTTCGTTCTGCGTTGTCCGCCGATAATTTGCAGAAGATGGGTTACAAGAACGTGGTCAGTGTGGACGGAGGGTGGAGTGGTTGGACAGCGGCGAATTACCCAATAGCCAAATAAAGTAGCTTTTTTCTTCGTGTAAACAATGAGTTGTAGGCTTACCAATATCCTCGAACCAGCATGAGGAAGATCGCCGCGCAACTTAGGCTCCCACAGACCCCTGCCGTTAATTTGAGCGGTCGACCGGTGAAAGCCAATCCACAGACGACGGCCATCAGCAAGGCTGCGGGAGCCAGAAAGTGCTGAGCGATCCCGAAATTATCGATGTACCAGTGCAATTGCGTTAGGATGCCGTGCTGGTTCTTCACATTATTGATGGACCGCTGTTCTATCGGAGAGTAAGGTGCTCCAAAAACAGGAACCGCGTTCCCGAACTTACTGGTATCTTCCATTTGGGCGGCTTCTTCGCGGCGGTCGAAAATCTGTCTATCCAAACGCTCCAAGACCACATCAAGTTTCGCGATTCCCTTTGAGTCATATTCTTTTGCCATTTCGTGGCGAGGGAAAACATGTCCGGCAAGTGCGTTTAGATACTCAATACGGAGAGCAATAGTAGCGACGAAGGCTGTCAAAAGAACCAAACAGCTGACCACGAGTGATTTGGCACGCATTTAATTTCATATTCTCAAAGTTCGGCCGGTAGGCTAAAACTCAAAACAGGAGTCGCATGCTACCAGATTAGTGGTTAAAATGCCTCTATGAATTTGAAGCTCTGTCTCAAACGAGCTAAAAATACGGCCGCTTGGTGAAATTGGCAGACACGCCAGACTTAGGATCTGGTGCCGAGAGGCGTCGGGGTTCAACTCCCCGAGCGGCCACTAACGATTATCAACGAAGACCCATGAAAATGAGGGTCTTTCCTCTTTCTATCCAGCAATCGCTGGGAAGTCGGGTTGTGTGACTGTCGAATCGATTTCTAGCCCGAGCAATCAGCGAATCAAGGCCGCCAATTCGTTGAGAGACCCCCGCGAGCGTCGAGACAGCGGCTTGATGATTATCGATGGCGATCCGATAGCCAGACACGCTCAAGCCGGAGGGATTGAGTGCACAGAACTCTTTATTTTGGAGACTTCGGAAGAGTCGCATCGGCATTTGGTCTCCGAGTGGCAGTCTTTAGTTCCGGGGATTCGGATCAATCTCATTTCCAAGCCAGCCATGGCCAAATTGCAATACGGCGATCGCGACGTTTCGTTGATTGCGGTTGCCCGTCAACCGAGCCTAGCCCTTGAGACACTCGATGAGCGCTTAGTGGCCCAGGTGGAGCAAGGTTCCTCGAAGTGCTTCTTGGTATTGGATAGAATGGAAAAGCCAGGGAATCTTGGGGCAGTGATGAGGACCGCCGATGCGGCTGGCGTTTCAGCCGTACTTTTGAGCGATCCTGTGAGTGAAATGTGGAATCCAAATGCCATTCGTTCTAGTTTGGGTGCATTGTTTCGCGTGCCGATGGCGGTCGGATCTGCAAAACAAATTCAAAGCTGGTTGTCCGATCACTCTATTGCGATCTACGCCGCACGGGTGGATGGCAACATTTCCCATACGGCACCCAAGTACGAACGCTCTGTCAGTATTGTTGTGGGTAGTGAAAGCGATGGTCTTGGCGAAAACTGGGTCAAACCGGGAGTCACTGCTGTGCGAATCCCGATGCACGGCGCGATCGACTCGCTGAATGCGTCGGTCAGTACATCTATCATTTTATTTGAAGTCCTCAGGCAGCATGGCAATTGCTAAGCTGCCGTTGACGTAAGTGCTTCATTTCCGCTAAATCCCATTCTCACAGTGAATGCAATTGGTTGAATGCAATTGGTCGATAGCGAGCGGCAGAAAGAATCCACGCGAGAAAATAGGTTGATTTTTCTGATTATCCGTATTGTGCACACGACGATTTGCCGAAAAAAGAATTATTGACGGCCTTCACGTTAATGAATGTTCTCAAGATGGGAACAAAGCAGAACAGAAACAACGGCATTTCAGCTCAAAATGGGCAGAAGTGCTACAAGCTACCAAAGGGAATTGTTAGCATGCGAACTAGACTCGCGAACTGGACTCGAATGGCCGTAGTTGTCGTTGCTATGGCAGGAACACAGACCGGATGCAAAACCGGATGGAAAATGCCTGGATCGGATATGTTTCCTTGGTCCAAGAAACCCACGGAATCGAGTTTGGCTAACAGCAGTCCAGGACTGTCGATGCCATCCAGTAGTCCAACCTCTCAAATGGGTCCCGCTTACAAGAACAGCCCTTCGCCGTTGGTCAGCAATGCTGCCAACCCAAATCGGCCGACGTCACCATACGGAGCGACTAGCACTACCGGACCTAGCTTCAACATGCCACCGAATAATCCTTCGGCAAGTAGTCAAATGGCAAGCAATGGGGCCGGCGTCTCAGCGAACGGAAACGGTTATTCAACTGGTCCGTACAATATGGCCGGCAATCAAAACCGACCTAGCTTCACACCACCGTCTGGATACAGTGGTCCAACTGGATATGGAGCACCGCTACAATCCCAGACCGGTTACGGCAGTCCTTCGCCTCAAACCGCGCTGGCTGGAATGCAAAACGCCCTGCCGCCTGCCTACGGTGGTGGAGTGCCTGCCGGCGTACCTCAATCGCCGAATAATATCTCCTATGCTCCAATGGGCAATGTCGGAAACCCAACTATCCCCGCAGGGTACACTGCCGGTTCTAGCAATGCGATGCAAGCACAAAGTAGCATGCCAAACGCCCTGCCGAATTCATATCCACCGTCCAGTCTGCCCCCAAGTTATGCCAACGGAGCTGGTGTCGCGACTCAGACCTATTCGGGTGCTGCAGCCTACCGTCCGGGGAGTGTAGGTCGACAAACGGGTTACGATTTTTCCGCTCCAGGAGCCGGGGCAGGTTTGCCTCCCTCTAGCGTCCCAAACACGGCCAACGGTCTGCCGAACGGACCTTCCAATAGCATGTATCGATGAAATGTGTCGGGCCGAGTATCCAAAGAACCGAGAACAATTTGCCGAAGTCACACGACTTCGGCTTTTTTCGTTTTGCCCATGTGGCACGGCACTTCGTGCGGTGAATTTACTATTGTCGCCTTTCGCTCCGCGAAAGTGTGTTAAAGAGGCGCACTTTCGTGGAGCGAAAGGCGACAATAATAAATTCACAGCCTAGGAGCAAAAGGGGACAAAGTTCTGCACCTTACGAATAATATCGAAGCCTGTCCGTGCCATGCTTCGCGCCATGGGGTGTTGTGCCACACTCTCAAATTCAGCAATATTCCTAGAAGTAGCCCTAGTTCTGGTAGAGGTGCTAGCACTTTCGCGGCGGTGGTGTAGCATACGAGCCCAGGAATTGTCGCAAGGCATTTGTTAATGTCACCCTCTCCGCGATGCCAATGGGTTGAGAATTGACGGCAGTTTGATCGCAACTCTATTCAAGACAGGGAGCCACATGTCCAACGTTAAAGAGCAATGGGGATCGAGAATTGGCGTGATCATGGCGGTAGCTGGATCCGCTGTCGGACTCGGAAATTTTCTGAGGTTTCCGGGCAAGGCCGCAGAGAATGGCGGCGGCGCTTTTATGATTCCCTACTTCGTGGCATTGCTGTTGGTTGGGATTCCGCTGTGTTGGGCCGAGTGGGCCATGGGACGATATGGTGGGCGACATGGTTTCAATTCGGCTCCCGGCATCTTCTCGGTTCTTTGGAAACATCCGTTGGCAAAGTATCTCGGCGCGCTCGCGTTGCTGATTCCGATGACCGTTTACTTTTACTACATCATCGTGGAGGCATGGTGCCTGGGATACGCTTGGAATTACTTGACAGGTAATTTAATGATGGGCAAGAACCCCGACGCGTATAAAGATTTCTTTACGACCTTTACGGGTTCTGCTGCAGACGCGTCACTCTTCTCTGGAACCATCCAACAGTCGCTGATCTTTATTGTTATCACATTCGCTGTGAATTTCTTGGTTGTGTATCGCGGTCTCAGTGGTGGTATCGAAAAATTTTGCAACATCGCCATTCCGATGATGGCCATTTGTGCCATGTGCGTCCTCATCCGAGTCCTTACACTCCCAGCGAACCCTCAGAACCCCGAACAAAACGTAATCAACGGTTTGGGCTATATGTGGAATCCAAAGATCGCAAAGCTGAGTGAACCCGAGACTTGGCTGGCCGCGGCTGGACAGATTTTCTTTACCTTGTCGGTCGGTTTCGGCGTCATCATTAATTACGCAAGTTACGTAAAACCCAAGAAGGATATCGCGCTGAGCGGATTGACGGCGACTAGCGTGAATGAGTTCTTTGAAGTTTGCCTGGGTGGAATGATCACTATCCCTGCCGCCTTTATCTTCATTGGTGCGACCACGTTAGCAACCTTCACTTCCAGCTCTTTTTCGCTCGGATTCAATGCGCTGCCGAATGTTTTTGCCGAGATGCCGGGAGGTCAGGTCTTCGGTTTCCTTTGGTTCTTTATGTTGTTCTTGGCAGCCATCACCAGCAGCCTGTCGATGCTTCAGCCTGTAATGGCCTTCTTCGAAGAAGGCTTGGGATTGACCCGAAAGGGCTCCACGCTGCTGATGTTCGTAATCACGTCGCTTGGTACAGGCTTCGTTATGTACTACTCCAAGGATCTCGTTGGATTGGATTCGATCGACTTCTGGTCGGGCGAACTGTTCATTGTTGTTTTGGCGCTCGTTCAAGCGATCATCTATGGATGGGTTTTTGGAACAAGGCTCGGACAGGAAGAACTGGATAGCGGAGCAGAACTTCGAGTACCCCGATTTGTTCAGTTCGTCATTAAGTTTGTGTCGCCGGCGTTTCTCATTTGGATCCTCTATTCGATGTTGACGTCCAGGAACGACGCTGGCGCCTTGAAGATGGTCGAGAAGCTTAAGGACCCAATTCAATTGGCTGGCTTTTCTATCGTGATGGGAAGCCTTTTGTTCCTATGGGTCATGGTATATTTTGCGGGCCAACGTTGGAAAAAAGAAGGCCGAGCCTAACGTGCATTTCAGAACAGTAATAAGAGGAACATTGCGATGACTACTGCCGGTTGGATTTTCATGATTTTGTCGGTTCTATCCGTGCTGGCACTCGTTGTCTACTGTGTCGGCAAAGTGCTCCTCTATGCCCCCAAGGACTAAAGTCCAATGGTGTCCGTCCATCCGTCGTACGACCTCATGCTCTGCGGCGGTGGAGTGGTTGGACTTTCCATTGCTTACCAGTCCGCATTACATGGCTGGAAAGTATTGGTCGTGGATTCCGGCGAACTTGGAAAAGCCTCTTCTTGGGCTGGAGCGGGTATTTTGCCGGCTGGGGCAACGATTGAGGCTCTCGATCCGATCGAGCAATTGCGAGCTCTATCCCATCGCTTGCATCCCGAATGGGCTCGGCAACTGTTCGAACGAACCGGCATCGATAATGAATTTCGCCGATGTGGCGGTTTGTACTTGGCTTGCACTGCGGCCGAGAGAGCGACATTATCCGCCAATGAAATGTGGTGGAACGATCATGGCGTCCGTTTCGAGTCATGGTCTGGCGACGAACTGGCAAACAAGGTGTCTGTCATTGCTGGTTTGGCAGAGCAAAACGAAAAGCTTCGATCCTGGTTCGTGCCGGATGACTGCCGGTTGAGAAACCCAAGGCACCTTCGAGCGTTGGTTTCTGCCTGCGGACGACTTGGCGTAACCATGCTTGAAAACACTCGCATCGATCGCCTGGACATCCGTGCCGATCGGATTGTGTCGGCCCGCGCTGGCTCAATGGAATTTCAGGCGGAGCGGTTTTGTGTCACCAACGGAGCGTGGGCTTCCCAGTTGCTAGGACCTCTCGGCGTCGAGACCGGCATTTTGCCTGTGCGTGGACAAATGGTTTTGTACAAGCTCGATAAACCGCTCTTTTCTATGGTCATCAACGACGGGCACCGCTATTTGGTACCACGCGATGACGGCTACGTTCTGGCAGGATCCTGCGAGGAAGAAGTTGGCTTTGATTCCCGCACAACTCCGGAAATGATCGACCAGCTCAAGGAATGGGCGTTGAAAATATGTCCAGTGTTAGGCTCAGCTAAGGTGGAACGTACTTGGGCAGGGCTGCGGCCGGGATCCTTTGATTCATTACCCTACCTGGGCACGCTGCATCCATTTGAGAATGGGTTCATCGCCGCAGGGCATTTTCGGCACGGTTTGCACTGGTCGACCGCCACAGGTGTGCTAATGTACCAATGGATGAGCGGTCAAAAAACCGAGATCGATCTCAAGCCGTTCTGCGTCCAGCGTGGTCAAACGCTCGGGCTGCAACTTTCCACGATCAACGAATCCATGCCATGACAACCACACGCATCGACAAGATTCAAGCCATGTTGCAAGACGATCCACGGGATTCGTTCTTGCGATACACGCTGGCCATGGAATACCGCAAGTTGGATGAAAGCGAGAAGAGCTTAGAGCTGTTAGCGGAATTGGCCAATCACGATGAACCGAAGTATGTTGCGGCATTTTTCATGGCGGCCCAGCAACTGGTCGAATTGGACCGACTGGATGAAGCCAGAACTTTTTTGAGGGACGGAATCGACGAGGCGCGGCGTCAGAACAATCAGCATGCGGCTGCAGAGATGAGCGAATTGCTTGCCGAGATCGGAAAGTAGTTGCTTCGGTAACCATGGAATGAATACCGAATGAATGCCGATCAAGTTTTATTGGCCCTAGAGACCAGCGGAAAGAGCGGCTCGGTTGCGATCCTGCGAGTCCAGGAGGGTCAACTCCGTTCTGACATGGAATTATTGTCTCCGGATTCGGGCTCAGCCAAAACGCTAGCTCCGGCGATAGAGCGATTGTTGACCAGAAACAAACTCGAAATGCAGAGTCTCAATGCCATCTCGTTGCTGACAGGGCCAGGATCGTTTACTGGTTTGCGCGTCGGCGTCGCCACAGCCAAAGCCATGGCTTATGCGCTGAGGATACCGACCATCGAAATCGATACGCTCGACGTGATCGCTCAGCAATGTCCGGTTTCGAGCGATTCGGTTTATGCGGTTCTCGATGCGTATCGCGGCCAAGTTTTTTGCGCCGAGTATTCCATTCAAAGCGTCGATTCATTAGCTCAAATCAGAAAAGTCTCCGATACCGAGATCGTGGACATCGATGTTTTGCTGGTTCGAGCGACGAAGCGGGTGGATGGAGCTCAGACGATGGATTTGTGCGGGCCGGGTTGCGACCGAATTCGTAAGTTCCTGGCGGATCCAGAAAACGCGCGGCTAGAAATCGTAAACACGATTTTGAACCGCATTCGATGGAGTGATGGAGCAGCAACTTTCCCAAACGCGGAAAGTGTAGCCAGGCTAGGCTATTCCAAACTACAGGCAGGCACTGTCTTGGACCCTTTCGTCCTGCAGCCCCGTTACTATCGCGGCAGTGCGGCCGAAGAAGTCGCCGCCAAAGGCAAGTAAAATTTGGAGTGCTGGGATTCATCCCCGCTTTTAGATGAAGCGCCGATCACGATGGGTAGGTGAGTGGTCAATCGGACGCTAGCAGCGTCCGCCACGGCGCTAGCAGCGTCCGCCACGGAGTGGAGGACGATTTTTCGGTAGGAAAATCGGAAAGGATCAAATGAAAAGAACTAGCCGACACGGATGGATAATTATTGCATGGATGGCAATTTGTTTACCTCATCGACATTATCCAATCGGCGTAAGACAGCAACTGGCGACATATCGCATCTTGCGCCTCGTGATTGTGCCTTCGCAGGTAAAATTTGGAGTGCTGGGATTCATCCC
>JANMHA010000225.1:0-48206 GCA_031374925.1 Pirellula sp.
CGTTCCTCGATTTATCTTGTTTTGATTCCCTACCGCGGTGGGTGGGACGCAACGAGGACCAGCGTCTGGGAGATACGCTGCTACGTGGGTCCGCATCTCCGAGGCGGACGTCTTTTAATCTTCATTTGAATCCCAACGGCGGTGGGCGGGACGCAACGTGGACCTGCGTCTCGGAGATACGCTGCTACGTTGGTCCGCATCTCCGAGGCGGACGTCTTTGAATCTTCATTTGAATCCCAACCGCGGTGGGTGGGACGCAACGAGGACCAGCGTCTCGGAGATACGCTGCTACGTGGGTCCGCATCTCCGAGGCGGACGTCTTTGAATCTTCATTTGAATCCCAACTATGCGGGTGCCGGAGTACCCCAGGGCGTCAAAGAAGCATTCGAAACATACCAAAGGAGGGTTGTCGTAGTTGGGTTGAACTTAGAGAATACCAAGGAGCAGCCCGGTAACTCGATGAAATTGGCGAAAAATCCATGGCAAATATTGACCAGGATGGAGAAACTACTTGGGCTGCGCATGGTGATCGTGCCATCGAATCGAATTGAACCTTATCAAGGTCTAGATCCGCGTGAGCATGACCTAACTTGAACTGCTGGTTTTTCGATTAGCGAGAGTGGCATCCCAATCGCTTCATCTCATCAATCAAAGCGTATACGGCGCCGCCATTGATGTCCTTCGCCCCAATGTGTACTTTCCAATGAGTGGTCTTGATGACTGCTCGCGTGTAGTACGATGACTCCGTTTCCGTTCCTAGAAAATTGACCTCTGAAAGCAGTGCGGACATTCTGGTTAGGGGTAACGACCAGAGTCGCAATTGGTAGTCTATTTTTCCGTCAGCAACACGCAGCCATTGATAGGTGCTTTGAAATGCCGAGAAAATGAAAAACGTGACGAACATCGCGATAGCAAACAACACAGAACCATATTGAATGACTGGCTTATCTAATATCTCCATGCCTACAAACGCGGCTACAAGCCCTACCATCGTCAGCAAGTAAATCCATGAAAATCCGCTTCGCGTGGCGATGATAAATCCTGCGTCCGTGGATTTGACTAAAATCATTTCCGACTTTTTTGGCAAAGTAAGCATTCGTTTACCATTGGTTTTCCGTAAAAACTTGCTTTTGCACTAGCTGCGTCTCGAAGAGACGCAGCGACTTGAATTGCGACAAAGCCTAGGGCTTCGAGAGTGGGTCGCCTTCCTCACCGACGTAGACACTCAACACCGCAAAGTGGGTTGGATCTGCGGAAAACAATGCATGATTGACCACCAGCAACGACTTTGTGCGACTATCGAACGTGATGGTGGCGGGGTTATCGAGTGGAACTGCGTCACCCTGCTTGCTTCCAATGCGTCCTATTTCGCCGATACCAGGTATTACAATGGAGATTTCGTTGGAAGAGGCTAATGTAACATACAGAATACCATCTTCGCCAAAGGCTAATTGATCGGGCAGCTCACCAGCTACGTAGGCATGAACGACTTCCAATTCGTTCGCAAGTGGATGGGACACCAAGGGCAATTGATAGATCTTTCCAAGCCCGGGATTGGTCGACGACGTGGATACCGCGAAAACGACATGTTCGCGCTCGGGGTCGAGCCGGATGCCATTGGTTCCGAATGGAAATGATCCGCCTCCTTCGAGCAGCGGGCTCTGGAACCAGACTTGCGGCGCACCACCTTCTGGATTGTATCGGAAAATTGTGGCTTGCAACGAATCCGTCACATAAGCATAACCATCGTCATCAAACACGACGTCGTTGGCAATTGGCGGAAAGTCCGGGTAATTAGCAGAGACTGGCGGCAAGTCGGGCAATGGATCGCCGAAGGATTCCTGATTGTAAGTCTGCCCCTGCTTGGTGAAACGAATCAAACCCAGCTGCGTACTGAGCGCATAGATTCTTCCGTGGCGGTCGAACGCCATGTTGCTCAGTGCATGTTCAAATCCTAGTGCTTCGCCGCCAACGACGATCGTTTGTTGGAACGCCCCTGTTTTTCGATTGTAAACCTGTATTGCCGATGGTCCAGTACCGGCCGTACCGAACCGGGCGGGCCCTGATACAAATACCGAATTACCGTCAATGGCTACCCCTTCTGGAAAACCAGGGGATGCCGGAACCGATGCGAATTTGGTGATCGTCCCGATCGTGGGCTTGTCCTTGTCGAATGCACTCGCATTCGGCGCAAAGTGAAGCGGCAATGCCGCCATCACGCACGTTAAAGCCCCGATTCCAATTCGCCTTCTAAACTGCAACATAGTTTTCACCTATCGAAGCTGGTGTCCGGAATGTGCCCGGTCAGACCAGCGATTGACTTTTGAATTCCAACAGCGAGCACACTTCGCTGCTGAATAAAAGTTACCTATTACTACAATGCCTAAACAATGGACTCGTCCCTCAAAAAAACTCATCGTTTCCCGGTCGCGGTCTAAATGAAGTATCCGCCGAGTCTTCAGTTGGGAGAGCGAGGCTCCTGCCGAGCTTGGCGCCGTCAAGCTCGGCAGGAGCCTCACCGCCTCACCCTCCCGGCCAATGAATTTATTGCGCGAAGTTGATTTGATGATGTTTACAGTGGAAAGGCCGCACGCTCCCGCGAAAAGCAAATCCCCGCTCGCTTATTCAGTTATCTTCGACGAAAAAAATCATTGAGGGGTTTGAATGCCCTTTGGGCATATTCAAAATAGGAGGAGACAAACCGAACATCGGATCGCGTAAACCACTAAACTGGGGGTTAGTACACCTTAAGTATCGTACGGAAAATAAGTGTCCGAACGTGGCGGATGCTGCCAGCATCCGAGACGACGCTGGCAGCGTCGGCCACGACAGTAATTTACCGCACAATGCTAAGCGAAACGCCGATCCTTGAAGCGAAAGTTTGCGCCGATGCCCACAGGTTCCGTTACTCAATGGCTCCAAGATTTGAAAGATGGAGATGAACACTCGGCTCAGTTTCTTTGGGAACGTTACTTCGATCGACTGACGCTGCTTGCGAGGAAGCGTATTGGCGACATAACAAGGCTTGCGACCGATGGTGAAGACGTTGCACTCAGCGCGTTTCACAGTCTTTGCAAAGGCGTTGGTGAGGGTCGGTTCGCCGATTTGGCCGATCGTGAGAGTCTATGGAAGCTGCTGGTTACGATTGCCGTTCGCAAAGCGCAGAAAGCAATCCGCGATGAGTTCAGGCAAAAGCGGGGTGGAGGTTCCGTGCTGGGCGAGTCGGCTCTCATGTCGCGTGAGGACGTCGCGACCGGAGTACACGGCTTGGAACGAGTGCTAGACAACGAACCGACGCCGGAGTTCGCGGCCCAAGTGGCCGAGGAGTGGCATGATTTGTTGAATCGTTTGAATGATGATGAATTACGAAAAATTGCAATTTGGAAAATGGAAGGTCTAACCTCCAACGAGATTGCGCAGCGATTGGGCAAGGCGTTGGCAACGATCGAGCGGCGATTGAAACTGATTCGTACGGTGTGGGCAGAATCGAATAACTAGGAAGTCTTGATGTCGTCACATTTTGCCAACGCCCCGTTGTCGTCCGTTCAATTGAGTCGCATTGACGATCTCTGCAACAGATTCGAGGCAGCATTCCAAAAGGGCGCGACACCTGCCATCGAAGAGTATCTCACCGAAGTTGAGAAACCTCTTCGGATGTCGCTGCTTAAAGAGTTGTTGCAGATCGATTCTCATTACAACACCGACCCGAAAGGGGATGCGGAAAGATTGGCCGCACTGTTTCCTGACTTAGATCGCGCCACGCTGACCAGATTGCTATCCCAGAATTCGGCAAATAAGTCCAGCGGGCAGTTTCCAGCGGTGGATGGTTACACCATTGTGAGTGAGCTTGGGCGTGGCGGAATGGGGGTCGTTTACAAAGCACGCGATTTGAGGTTGGATCGATTTGTCGCCCTAAAGATGATGCACCCGGAGGGGCCAACTCGCGAGCAAGTCGTTGAGCGCATGTTGACCGAGGCGCGAGCCGCAGCCCATCTTCAGCATCCCAATCTGGTACCCATTTACGAGGTGAGAGAGTGTGAGGGCTGTCCCGTTTTGGTGTTCGAGTATGTCGATGGGGGTACGCTTGCCGAACGCATCGCGAGGCAGCCAATCGATCCTGATATCGCAGCCCACATGATGGAGACACTGGCCAAGGTATTGGCTTATGCGCATTCTCGCGGTATCGTGCATCGTGATCTCAAGCCAGCCAATATTCTCATAGCTCAAGATGGCACTTTGAAAGTGAGCGACTTTGGTCTTGCCCGTCAACTCGACGATGACAAACGGCAAACCAAGTCAGGCATGCTCATCGGTACACCCGGCTATATGGCACCTGAGCAGGCGAGCGGCAACCTCGGGCAACTAGGCCCGGCTGCCGATATCCACGGCCTTGGTGCAATCCTATATGAAATGCTTTCCGGTCAGCCAGCGTTTCGTGGAACGAGCATTTTAGAAACACTCGAAATGGTGCGAACACAGGATCCAATCCCGCCTCACCGATTGCGTCGTAGCGTGCCGCGTGATTTGGAAACGATTTGTTTGAAGTGTCTTCGAAAGAACCCTGACGAACGATACTTGTCGGCGAGTTTATTATCGGCCGAGCTAGGACGCTTCTTGCGTCAAGAACCGATCATGGCTCGACCGATTGGGAGACTCGAAAAGTTAAACCGATGGTGTAGACGGAATCCACGCGAAGCCGTACTGGCCGCACTTTCCTTACTCGTGTCCGTTGCCTGTTTTTTGGCAGTGTTATGGGCTTGGCAAAAGACGGAGATTGCGTTTGAAAGTGAAAAGAACCGAGCCATCAACGAGAAACTCCAAAATGAGGAAGCTCAAAGGACGGCGATAGCTTCCAATCGTCGCTTTGATAAAGCTGCTGCGAGTGCGGAGGAGTTATTGCGAGTCAGTCAGCGACTCTTGAAACAACCCAACATGGATTCGCTTGGTCGCGAGACATTTGAAAAGGCGATGAAGTTTAAGCAGTCATTGATTGAGGAGAGCAGCGGAGCTGACGGGACGAGTCTTGAAATAGCCAAAGCACTAGGAGGGTTCGCAGTGACTCAGGGGGAGCTAGGACTGTTCAAAGAAGCGGCAGTAACACTTCAACAGGCGATATCGGCGATTCAGTCGCTGGATGAAAGCACTCGCGGCTCTCCGGAGGTACAACGGGAAATGATATCGATGCTGTTGCGTCAATCAGGAATTCTGACCCATCTCAACCGGAACGACGAGGCGATTGAATGCTTGAGGCAGGGGGCAGCGATTGGTGAAAGGCTTTTGCAATCCAATCCAACGAACAGTGGCGATATGGTTAGACTAGGTAACATGCTTGCCAATTGCGCGGCTCATTCTGTTCCCTCCGAAGAAAGCAGGAAACAACTCACAAGAGCCGTCGAACTAGAGCGGCGCGCCGTTGCGTTAGAGCCGAGCAATCAGTATTTTCTGGGAGAACTGGCTGTGTCGCTTGAGTCGCTTTCTTTACTTTTGCAAGAGAGCGATAAGGAACTCGCTCGAACGATGATGTTGGAAGCGATTGGATACTTTGAGCAAAAGGTTGCGAAGGATCGAGTCCCTAGGGTGAATGCCATGTATTACTCGCGAACCTGCCGCAGTTTGGCCAATATGTACTGTAACGTAAAACAGTTTGACGAAGCAGAGAAGATTCTACAAAAAGGATTCGCCGTTATCGAAAAAACGGCGAAAGCGTTTCCGAATTACGGGGACGGACGCACCGAGTTTGCATTCAGTTTGCTCGCGAAAGCTCGACTATCGTTGCAGCAAGGAATTTATGATATCGCGGATGCTGATTATGCGAGACTGATACACGAATGCACCGAAATCAAACCCATGTTCCCAGATGACTCCTATGCTTTGAGAGCATATGCGTACACCAAAATGGATTGGGGACGACGACTGGAAGTCCTAAAACGATACCGCGAAAGTGCTGAAGCCAGTCTAGACGCATTGTTTCAATTCTATTCGTTGCGCAAAAAGAGTTCCAACGATCGCGCATTTTCATTGGACGTTTCCGCGGTTAGTAGTTTCCTGATTCGAATGGCGAACAGCGTAGAGGATGAAGAGACAAAGAATCACATCCTCAAGAGGCTTGACCAATTGCTAAACGACGACGCCAACGATTTGAATTCCATCGCTTGGATGTTGGTTAAGTCGAAAACGTCGACACTGAAGGACGCGGCTTACGCATCCATATTGGCTGCTCGTGCAGTCGCGATCCGTACGGACGATCCAAACATCCAAAACACGTTAGGAGTCGCGTTATTCCGAGCTGGCAAACTGACGGAAGCACGCGTCGCATTCGAAAAATCGCTTGCACTTAATAATCCGCTGCCAGGAGCAGATTGGTACTTCCTAGCGATGATAAGTCATGAGAACGGGTTGTCCGTCGAAGCAGCGGACTATCTGCAAAAAGCCAAACAATGGCGTCTCGAGAAGCAACCTATCGACGAAGAGCTCATGGGTTTTGAAACGGAAGCTTCGGAACTGATGGTGCCGTGACCCAAGCTTCTAGAAAAACACATCGCGTCAGAATCTCAATTTCATTTCATGAGTTCCACCAACTTGGGACCGATAGCATCAGCCCATATTTGGTAGCCAGCCTCAGAGAGGTGAAGGAAGTCCGGCATAATATCTTTGGAAAGACTACCGTCAGGTTGCAGGAACTTGCTGCCGATATCTAGAAAATGGATATTCTTTCCATCATCCAGTTTGGCAATCATTGCGTTCACTTGATTCAGTTTGTCGCGGCCCGGATTCGGGCTGACTTTTTCACCTCGAGGGAATACGGCGAGCAAAAGGATTTTTGCTTGCGGTTGCTTTTCGCGAATAGTCTCGACAATCACTTTGATGCCATCGGCAATACCCTCTGCCGAATCAGATCCCGAGTTGTTTGTGCCAATCATCAGGACGACAGCCTTGGGCTTGATGACATCCAGTTCACCATTCGTAATACGCCAAAGAACGTGTTGCGTGCGGTCGCCTCCAATGCCAAAATTGGCAGGCTGGTATTGACCAAAGGCTTTGCTCCATATCTCTTTCTTGCTTCCCCAGCCAGCGGTGATCGAGTCGCCTAGAAACACCAACTCCGCGGTGGCCTCTTGCGCCACTTTAACAAACCTTTCATGCGCTGAAGCAAAGCCAGGATTGACTTTTCCATCCGGCCCAAATTTCTGTGCTGCCACATTCGGAGCTTGAGGTGGAAGTTTCACTGCCGGTGCAGCCACGGCTGGATCCTGCGCAGGCACACTGACCGCGAATACCACGACCAAAAGAAAGGCAATCGAAAAAGGTTTCATGATGCGTATAGTCCGACTGGGAGTAGCATGGATAGGACGTGCAATTACAATCTTCGATTGCAATACAGGCATTGAACTTAATCCGTCAACGGTTCGCATGCAAGCCTGTCAATGCCTGCAGTCGCAGATGAATTCGTGCGAATTCAGTCCGTTCCTTGATTTCGGCTCTTTCGTATCGCTGTTCACCCCGCAATCTTCTCCGCCGCTTGCTCGACCGCTGGCGGTGTTTCAATCAGGTACGTTGCAATGAAAGGTTGAGTCAACATTCAATTGGCGTTGGTGGAATGGTCGATGCGAACCGAGCTTTTCTGTTCCGCGCTCGCGTAGGCAGCGTACACTAATTCCAGAGTCTTTAGGTTGTCATCGCCGGTAGTTTCTGCAGGTCTTTCACCACGCAATCCGGCCAGCAAATCCCGATGACAGTCGACCATGCTTGAGTGAACCAGTTCATACGCCGGATTGACCCAGTCGTACTTGGGCAATGGGATTTGTTCACAATGTTCACCCCGATCATCATAAATACAGATCATGTAGTCTGTACCCAAGGAGACTCCGCCACGCGTTCCTTCGACGGCAATCATTGTTTGCGGGAACCGATCCAACTCCCAACGGCTGGCATAACTCATATTGCAAGTTACCGTCAGGCCGCTTTGCTTGCGCAACATCACCGTAGCAACGTCCTCGCCCGCGATATCAGATCTCATCTGACGCGTTTGGCAGTATAGCTCGTCTGCCTCGCCGAACAAAAAACGTGAAACATCGAGAATATGTGTGCCTATGTCAGCCAAGATGAATTGCTTCAAAGCCTTGAGCGCGGGCTGATTGTCGAAAATCGGAAAGCTATTGGCAAAATCGATTCGAGCTCGTACAAGGGGTCCGAAATCAGCCAATTCAAGGATTTCTTTCAGTCGTCGAATCGGCGATTGCCATCGCCAGTTTTCATGAACCATCAAAGGCACTTGCAATGCATGCGATTGGCGACACAATTCACGGGCCGCTTCAACCGATTCGGCCAGCGGTTTTTGGCAGATGGCCGCAACCCCGCGTTGCATGGCCAACGCTGCTAAAGATGCATGGGACTCCACCGTCGAGACAATGTCGACGAAATCCAATTCATGTCGCTCAAACAGTTCGTCTACATGCGCGTACGCATTGGGCACGCCCAATAGCTTTGCTCGGTTTTGAGCCTTTTCAAGCAATGGATCACATACCGCCACACACCTTGCGCCGGACACTTCGCCCCAGGCTGCAAGTTGGTACTGCGACCAAAATCCAGCCCCAATCATTGCAAACTTCAATTCACGCATGCATGGCCTCCCGTCTAAAGTGATACCGCGGTTCTACTTTTTGGGCGGCAAAATGACGCGACCCGTGATACCCAAATCGAGGCGAAAAACTGCGCCTGGTTTTCCATCGGCGTTGATACTGCCGGTCACGAACAATTGATCATGTTTGAGGCCACCAAATGCTACGTTGCTCGTTTGCCTGTTTCCGCCGGGGTATTGTCGTATGAGTTTCCCTTGCGGATCGAGGACCTGAACCTGTTGCATGCCGTAGTGGGCTACATACAAATTGCCGTTTGCATCCAAGCACATACCATCCGGTTGATTGTCTTCTAATTTGCCACTCGTATTTTTCGGGAGGTCAGCGAAAACTCGCATGCCACCCAATTTGCCGGGTGCTTGCACTGGGTACTCTAGAACGCGATTGAACTGGCTCTCGCCGACCAAGAGTCGTTTGCCATCCATTGTTAAAACGATTCCGTTCGGAAAGGCAAGGCCGGAAGCAATCAAGTGCGTTTTGCCTGCCGTATCAACGAAGTGCACCGTGCCAATTGGCTTGTCTTTAGAAGATTCACCCGGATCCGTGAAATAAAAACCGCCATTCGGATCCAGCGTTAGATCATTGGGCCCACGGAGTGGAACGCCGTCACACTCTTTGGACGCTGGTTCGAGCGGTTTCCCGTCGGGCGATAGCCGAATGACTGCATGTTGACTTGCATCGCAAATCAAATGCGTTCCATCGGCCAAGATTTTATGGCCGTTGGGAGCACCGGTTTTAGCAAATTCCTTGTGACTGCCATCCAGCTCGAATTGTGTTACGGTTTCTTTCCACGAGATATAGCCGCGTCCTTGATGATCGAAGACGACGCCTTCGCAGTAGCTATCAACTTCAAACAGCTTTATTGCTTTCACCGATTCGTTGCTCGGTAAGTTTTGCGCATAGGAAAACTGAGGTATTAGACAGCCCAAAGAAAAGATCAAGAAGAATCGTTTGCGTTGTGTTTTCATCGTGTTGGCTCAGAAGGAGTGGGGTGTGGAGAGATGGTCAAAAGATCTCTGAAATCGCTTGGGCGCCCGGTTGGGGCTGGCAAAGTGGCTTGGTTGGCATCAACCCTTGGCCCGCTCCCGGCGGCCACCATGTCATGTCGTCGCGAGGGGGATTCGGATCGAGAGCAGTGAGGATTGACTGACACGGAATTATCTTAACCGATCCTGCAACGGGGCAGCAATCAGGGCCTTACAGATAGGGTTGGCGAGTTTCTTCGACATAATCTGGCTTGTTTTCCGTGCCATCAACATTCATTCTCCTGCTTTTTTCTTATTGCCACGCTATGATTCAAGGAGCAACCGTTTTTGCGAGCAGAACGCTTGGTACTTTAACTTTATTTTTATCGTCGGCTAATTCTAAGTTTGGAATCTGATGAAACACGTTAACACCCAATTGAACAATTCCTGCCGAGGACGCCAGGGCTTTACTCTGGTAGAACTGTTGGTCGTTATTGCGATTATTGGTATCCTTGTAGGTTTGCTTTTGCCCGCAGTACAAGCGGCGCGAGAAGCAGCACGGCGCATGCAATGCAGTAACAATCTAAAGCAGATTGGATTGGCGTTGCACAACTATGTAAGTGCACACAGGGTCTTTCCATTCGGCAAGGGACCGAGTTACCCGGGTGCTCCCGTGTACGCGCGATGGTCTCAGCACGCATTGATTTTGCCGTTTATCGAACAAACAGCCTTGTACAACACGATCGATTTTCGCTTCCCACCAGAGACCCCAGGAATGGGTGGCGTGGTGGCATTTATGCCAGCTTACAGCAATCCAAGCGGGGTTAACGCTGCAAGCTGTCGCACACCGGTTCCGGGGTTCTTTTGCCCCTCCGATTCGGCTCCTACCGACGTCTGGCAGGCGCAAAACAACTATGTCGGTAACCAAGGTGGTTGGTTGTGTGATCGTAGCGATCAACCTGGATCAGCTAACGACGTATCTCCTGGCGAGACGCAAACGGGCGTGTTTTATTTTCTGAGCAAAGTGCGCCCGGCGGACGTTGTCGATGGTTTATCAAACACAATGTTCTTCAGCGAAAAGATACGCGGTCAAGGCTCGCCAAATCCACGCACAGACTTATTCATCATTCCCCATCAAACTTCGCTTCTCGCGACGTTCAACGCCTGCTCGGGACTAAATACGAATACTGCCACGCCGCTTTCTAGCAAATGGGGATATAGCTGGGTAATGGGGGAAAACTGCTGTACACAATACAATCATGTGGCTACACCCAATAGCAACTCTTGTGGTGGGACGGGGTTCCCTGGTACCATGACCAACATGGCAATGCAAGTATCAGCTGCAAGTCGACACGGCGGTGGAGTTCAAGGCATGTTGGGAGACGGTTCTGTTCGATTTGTTGCCAGTAGTATTGATCTTGTTGTGTGGCGTGCATTGGGCAGCCGAGCAAGCGGTGAAGTGGCTTCATTGGAAAACTGAAGTTGGACGGTCTACAACGGTTTCTATCACGATGGTTGGGAATCCTGTCACTAGCCATTTGCGGTTGTCATGATAGGGCAGCTGACTTCAAGCCGGCGGAAGAAGTTGCTAAATCCGCCTTGATTCAAGCCATGGAGGCATGGCAGGCAGGGCAGTCCGCTGGCGAAATTGCCGGATCGAAACCAGCTATTCACGTTACGGACAACCACCGCAATCGAGCGAGGGAACTCAAAGAATTCAAAATTCTTGGTGAAACGCCAGGCCGAGCAGGTCGCACGTACGCCGTAGAGTTAATACTAGGATATCCCGATGAAAAAACCAAAACGGAGTATATCGTCGTTGGAATCGACCCTTTATGGGTCTTTCGGCGGGAAGACTACGAACTACTAATGCACTGGGATCATCGCATGCCCCCAGTCACTAAGGAAACTGCAATTCCGTGATGGTGCGAGTTTAGTATGCAAATCGATTTCAGGCATTCTACTGAGATGCCGCAGCGCGGATGGCGCGTTGCCTATTCTGCAATTCAAGTTCGCTTTCGATTTGTAATGGCCATTGTGGCATTGGCGATCATTGCTGGCGTTTGGCCATGGCTCACGAATGCTTGGGAAAGGGTACTGGCGCGATTGACTCCCTACGTTCTCGACACGAGTGTTTCTTCTAGCAAGGAGTACTTCTGCCCGATGGACCCGGGTGTCGTTTCTGTCTGGCCAGCGATTTGTCCCATCTGCAACATGGATCTCATCAGCCGCCTCAAATCCGAAAGCCAAATCCTTCCAAGCGGCGTCATCGCGAGAATGCAATTTTCACCCTATCGAGTTTCCTTGGCAGGCGTTCGTACAGTAGAGGTAAATAAACGTGAGCCGGAATTGCCGAACATGGTTGCTGCCAATCAGGATTTGCTTGTGCCAACGACAGCGGTAGTGCACTGGGGTTCGGAGAGCATCGTTTATGTGGAATCCATGCCAGGCATGTTTGACGGTATTCCGATTCAACTCGGCAGACGCGAAGGAGACTCCTACATCGTCCAGGCGGGACTTAAAGCGGGGCAAAGGGTTGTCGCTGTGGGAACCCTGCTTGTCGATGCCGAATCGCGGCTTCACCCGCACCTATCCACGCAGTACTTTGGCGCCACGGCCGAAACGACAGCCGCCCCACCAGCTACGATTCAACGGTCCGTTCCGTCTCCGTCCATGCAGCTCGAACCAGCTGAGCTAGAATTGATTGAAACCCAGCGTTATTGCCCGGTCACAAAGGCCAAACTTGGCTCGATGGGTGCCCCAGAGTTTGTCGCGATTGGAGACCGAAGAGTAGCCATTTGTTGTGCCGGTTGCCGTAAAAGGTTATTGGCCGAGCCGACGAAGTATCTTGCTTGGCTCGATCAGCAATTGCCAAATGAGCGAGAACCCAAGTGATGGAAAGTTATGTTTCTTAACTTCTTGTTGGGAGTGATTCGCTTCCGGAAGTGGATTTTCGCACTAGCGGGAGTTTGGGCCATCGTCGGGATCTGGGCTGCCGTGACAACGCCGATCGATGCTCTGCCAGACATCTCGGAAAACCAGGTCCTGGTCTACACCCCATGGCCGAATCACAATCCCCCCGAAATCCATGACGTAATCACTCGCCCCCTTTCCAAGGCTTTACGAGATATTCCAGGAATGGTTAGCGTTCGAGGTTCAAGCGACGTTGGATTTTCGCTGCTGTACCTCATATTTGATCCGGCTGTGCGACCGTCCATTGCCAGGCAACGAGTATCGACGCAATTGGCAAAAACAAACGTAACGTTGCCTAATAGCGTACAACCGGAACTGGCACCTGAAGGGACACCAACCGGCCAAATTGTCTGGTACACCCTTTCAGGCCGAGACACGGATTTGCTCGAGCTGCGAAGTTGGCATGATCAATTCGTCGCACCTCGATTACGCGACGTCGAGGGTGTAGCGGAGGTGGCAAGCGTCGGTGGCTTTCGACCTGAAGTCCACGTCGAGGTAGATTCCAATTTGCTCGCGTCCGCCGGATTGTCGTTGGGCGACGTCGAACACAGTCTAAGTCAAGAGTCAGCATTCGATGCTCAAACGATCCAGTCGCCGCCAGCGCAGTCTCAACTCGCAAGCGTTGGCCGGCCGACGGCACAACTTACCGAATGGATAGCGCGGCTAGAGGATCATGTTTTCACAACCAAAACGGGTAGACAAGCACGATTGGGGGACATTGGCAGGGTCAGTTTACAACCCGCTCCTCGTTACGGAGTCTTTGAACGCGATGGCAATGAAATGGTGGGTGGCGTCGTTCACATGCAGGCCGGAGAAAATCCGCTGAAGGTTACGCGATCTGTTCTGGCTGCGTTGCGAACTATTGGAGATCAGTTGCCACGCGGTTTCCATCTGGTTCCTTGCTATGATCGCGTAAGCTTGATCTCGGGGGCCGTTTCAACGGTCACTCGCACGTTGTTAGAGGCTTTGGTGGTGACCACCGTCTGTATTGTTCTCGTTATGCGGCATTTTCGCACGTCCCTTGTCATCACTTTAACATTGCCACTAGCCGTGCTGGGTGCATTCCTAGGGATGCAAGCCTTGCGATTTGCGGGCATGAATATTCATGCAAACATAATGTCTCTAGCTGGCATGGCGATCTCTATCGGCGTATTAGTCGATGCTTCGGTAGTCATCGTAGAGAATGTTACTTTTCAGCTAAAACGCGAGTTTGGCGATCAACCGATCATAGGAAACACGGATGAATTGGTTGCAAACGCGACAGCCATGGTCGCCCGACCAGCGGTCTTGGCTGTATTGATAATGTTGGTTTCATTTCTTCCTGTTTTTGCATTGGGTGGCATCGACGGTCAGTTGATCAGACCATTAGCCTGGACGAAAACCTTGACCCTTGTTTCGGTCGTATTATTGACCGTCACGTTGGTACCTGCCCTTTCAAGGGAGTTTATTCGAGGAAGGTTGCGAAGCGAGAACGAGAGCAAAATCCTTCGCAGCGTAATTCGAGTCTACAGGCCGGTTTTATTGGCCGTGTGCCAAGTCCCATGGCCATTCGTATTACTGCTAGGCAGCGTCATGGTTCTTGCCGTCGCGGCTACGGGGAATGCGATCGCGATGCGTATTGTCGTCGTCTTGGTTATTGGTTCCATTTGGATAACCGTAACGCGCTGGCATGGGCGCCTCGCCTTGGCGCTCTTTGTTATGGTTATGGCCCTCGTCGCCCAATCGAGTATGAGGCCGATTGGGGTCGCGCTGCGTTTACCACTCGATGAAGGTATGGTGATGGACATGCCCATCACCGTACCGCGTATGACAGTAAGCCAAGCCGCGGATGACTTGAAAGCTCGCAACATGTTGCTATGCCGCTTTCCAGAAATTCAGATGGTCACAGGCAAAGCAGGGCGTGCCGAGACGGCATTTGACCCTGCACCGATCGATATGATTGAATCCATGGTCGAATTTCGACCCATGGAAAGATGGCCGAGACGTCGACTGCTCAAAAACGATGCTCGGCGACATGCCGCTGCTATCGTTAGGCGAATGATTGCATCCAAGTTAGTCGAGACCAACCAGCACGAATCCCAATTGGTGGATTCCATTGTGGAATCGAGCCTCAAACGATTTGATGCGGTACAACGCGAATTGTGTTGGAATCTACTACAAGCATTCGAAAATAAGCTCGGCAGAGAACTAACGGAAAAATTGGCTCTAGGCGTGGCTCGCCTCCAATGGAAATATGGTCCGCTGTCGACACGAATCGATGACCTGCAAATCCAAGCGTACGCCTATGCCATTGACGGTCAAGTTCAGCACCAACTTGGGCAGCAGCTGGATCTAAACTCGGTCCATGTTGCAATCCGGGAACTCGTAATCGCTATGAGTAATGCTCGTCCAGGGACGGCGCCAGATGCCGAGATTTTCCAACGACTAACGATTGCGAAAGAATCTCAATTCCTTAAGGACTTAGGTTACATTGCCGCCGCGAAGTGGCTCGAGTTTGTTCGAACTGAGAACCAACTGATTTATCGACGGGCTGGTGCTACCTGGACTCAAATTGTGGTGGACGAATTGTGTTTTCGACAAGCCATCGTCGACCCTGAGTTTGAACGGACTCGCGAACAAATTGTATCCGCCCGATTTGCGACTTCGACTCGAAATGCAGAACATCATAACGACCAGCATGTCGGTATTCCTTCCGTGTCCGAATTGCAAATCATTGATCCGCACCCTGTCTATGACGGTATCATTCGCGAATCGTCCAAACGGTTCGAAGGGAGCGTGTGGTTGTGGCCTCATGATCGCTCTACGCTTTCGGGACCAAGCGGGGAACTGGATTCGTCTGTCCAGATGCCAGGATGGGCAAATGTTTGGACTCGGCCGATCCAAAATCGTATCGATATGCTCGCGTCAGGTGTCAGTTCCGAAGTGGGTGTACGGGTACTGGGTGATGATTTTGACAAAGTCGTTCTCGCCTCGGAGCAAATTGCATCAACGTTGCGGCAAATCCATGGAGCAGCCGACGTCATTGCGGATCCTATTCGAGGGAAAGACTATGTCGCTTTCGAAATACTTGCCGAGCCAATAGCTGAACATCAGCTGGATCGTATTGAGTTAGAAATGGCAATACAAGCCGCCACGTTTGGTTACATGATTGCGATGCCGAAAAGTAGAGATGCCACAGACTGTCTGCCGCTGCGATTGAAAATCCTGTCGCAACGGGATTCTAAGTACGACGGTGTGCTCGACACGCCCTTGGCATTGCATTCAAGGACACTTGAGAACGGACCGAACGGATCCAAATCCGATGTGAAAGTTTTGGTGTTGCGTGAAACGGCTCAAATGCGACAGCAGGAGGGGCCGGCGACCGTCAAAAGCTCGAATGGTCAATTTTGCAATTATGTTCGTCTCAACGTGCGAGGACGCGACGCCACGGACTGGGTTCAACAGGCGAAGGAGGCTATAAAACTGGACACACTCCCTTCAGCCGTAACAATTCAATGGACCGGACAATTCGAGCATGCTGTTCGAACTCGCACCAGTTTGTTGTGGATGCTGCCATTTTGCTTTGTTTTAATTGTCCTGCTCTTGTTGCTCACATTTCGCGACATTGCAGATTCCTTGCTGATGTTTCTGTCGATTCCTGGCGCACTTGCGGGTGCTGTCCTGACTCAATGGGGCTTAGGTTATTCGTTTTCCTTAGCTGTGGGTGTGGGGTACCTTGCTTGTTTCGGTATGGCGGCTGCCACGAGCATGGTGATGATTATTTATTTGCGACAGGCATTGGCTGACGCCGGTGGACTGCAAAGGATTGCGTCCATCGAAGAACTTCGGTCCTGTGTCATTGATGGAGCAGTCCACAGATTGCGACCAAAATTATTGACCGAAGCAACCATGATTTTTTCTCTTGCGCCACTTCTGTGGAGCACCGGCGTGGGGGCGGATGTCATTCGCCCGATGGCCGCGCCGGTATTGGGTGGTATCCTGGTGGCCGATGAAGTTGTCGATTTATTAATTCCAGCTATGTTTTTTGCAGTCCGACGTCGCCGTTGGTTGCGCATATCAAGAACACAAAGTGAGTGACCAGCCATGAATCGCTTGATTCGATTGTTGACAGTGTTGACGTTAATCTCATTGGGAGTTGGTTTTCTCGGTTGCCGAGGAAACGCCACCGATCGTTTCATACCGACCAATGCCACTGCGAGGAAAGCGATTGAAACTGCGTTGTCGACCTGGAAGGAGGGCGCAAAGCATGGACCGATCACAAGTGTTACGCCAAATTTGAATGTATTCGACGCGCGTTGGCAGGCTGGAAGTCGATTGGAAGAATTTCAAATTCTGGAAGAAGTTACGGGTAAGCAACACCCTCAATTCAAGGTCAAACTAAAAGTCCAAGGAAAGCCAGAAGAGACGATCGAGTACCTTGTGGTCGGTATTGATCCATTGCTCGTGTTTCGAGATGCAGACTACAAAAGAGCCAGCGGGCTGTAATTCGAGCCGCACAACCCCGTGCTTTTCTGTATGCTCGCGAATTCAGCTTCGGCCAGATGTGTTCGACTCCAAAGGTTAGTTACGATCGTTGAGGCTTTTGCCTTCGGCAATCGACTGCATTAGTAAATGCGGCATGTCACCAACGTAGCAAATGCAGTGTTCGCAAACGTTTGCGTTCACCGAAATGATCTTGAAACACCGTGGGCATGGACGTCGCGTTCGCAAGGCAACTTCTGGCGGCATCGGCACCGGTGAAAAATCTCCTAAAATACGTAGCACCCCCGTTTCGGTGAGCGACTTTTTCAACGGAATCTCAAATTGGAATTTGGCCTGGCATTTTGTGCATCGCACATTGCGACCAACCATGTCGGTCGTCCCCATCAAACGATGACCATTCGGGCAGAGTATGTCTACAGATTCCATTTTAATCCTCACTATTCCTATTGTGCCGACCCAAGACTTTAGGTGTTTAGCCGACAAAAACTATTCGAAACAAAAGGCACTTCCATATGCCACAATCAAGTCAAACCCATCACGATCCCAACGGTTTCGCGAAATTCCACCAATTTCCGTTGAAGGATTCAGAGCGATGTTGCCAACGTTCAACATTTACAAGTTGAACGTGTCCGGTTCGATTTCTGAGTAGATCGGCATGAATCGATAATAGACTTCCAGTGTCAGCGTAGCCATGGCCGTACAGTAGAGCCGGCCTCCAACTTGATTGAAGTGGCTTCGGCCAAAGTACCAACTTCCTTTTTCATGCCCCTCCATGGCTTGTTCGCGCACAAGATAGTCGCGATTCGTTACATTCCATTGAGACCACTTTTCATACTTCATATGGAATAGAAGTTGAGTCGCATAGTAGTTGTAGTAGATACCGTCGATGGATGGGCCGAGATCTGCTATGTATTGCGTTCCCTTGAGAATGCGAGGGTCGGTTCGCGACCAACCTCGAAACAACCTCAATAGCAATCCGATCGACGTGGTGCATGCTTCCTTTTGCGTTGAGCGGTAGCCGTAATAGGCACCATTCTCACTTTGTTGGCTGTCTAGAAATTTGTCCACCCGTTGGATTACTTCGGGACGAACTTTGAATCCGATCTTCTTGGCACTTTTCAGCGCCATCATCTGCCAGCCTACAATAGATAGATCACCGGAAGTGTTTGGGCGATATCCCCAGGAGCCGTCTGGATGTTGCGACCGTTGAATGAAATCGATACCCGTTTCGCAGGGTGCGCGGAGAATGGAGTCGCCGGTCATTTCATAGGCTTCGCACATAGCCAACACCGCGATGCCATGCTCGTACATTTCGTATTGAGAATTGTCGTCGAGAAACCGCCCGTTGGGTCGGATGTCACGAACGTTTGGCGAGGCACTTTTGATTGCGTTGGTAAGGTAGTTGATCGCTTTGTAAACAACGTCGCGATAATCACCCTGTTTGTGAGTATGCCCGGCACCTAAAAAACAAAGTAGTGCAAGGCCAGTCGCAGCGATCCTTTTCGGCGAGCCAATTTCCACCGTTCCGTGTCGACATTGACCATTGCAAGGTTTGTCGGACATCTCCGTGCTCCAGGAACCGTCAACGGCCTGATGGGCTGCGAACCATATGAGTGCAGCATCGACTGCAGCTTCGCTTTCTTTGCTCGCACCATGTTGCATCGCAAGCCGTTTTCGATTTTCGACCGATCGACCCTCCAGCGAGCTTGAGGCAAAGAGAGCTGATGCGCTCGCGTTGGAACGCGGTGGCGTGGAGTTACCCACGGCGGAAACCAATTCGGCTGGCACCCAGGTTTTTGAACTCAAGTCGGCTATCGAAGTCGGTGAGACCACATCGGCAAGCGTAAGATTCGGCTCGTTGGCCGTCAATTCAAACTTGTCGACCGTCGGCTCTGCGTTGTCGGCTTGGTCCTGTTCTTGGTTGATCGAAGAAGTGTCAAGCGAAGCAACTAGCAAGGATTCAACGGTAGAATCGGCGTCCGAGTTAAGTAGTAAGAGTGGGCGGTGCCCGACATTGATTGAGGTCGATATCAGCGCCAGAATCAGGACCAGGAGCACGTGAATGCATAGGCTCGTTACAAACGAAACCGATTCGTCAGGCATTCGTGATCTGAGATCGTTCAACCATGAAAAGAAACGGCGTCTTCTTCTTGGCAACTCTTTCCGAGTAATCTCAAATGGAAATCGCGAGCCTGATTGCACGGGTGGCGCTATGGTCGACACGATGAGCCTCGCAAGATTTCTTCAACTGGAGAAAGGGGGGCGGAAACGGGAGGGCGAGACTCCTGCCGAGCTTAGAATTGGTTCGGCAGGAGCCTCTCCCTCCCGGTATAAACAAGGTTGCAGCTCGCCTAAGAGCAACGCAAACAAAGGCTTCCGACACGTGTGGCACGCTCTGAGGAACGAAGTGCGTGGGAGTCGCTAGAAATGTCGGCATAACTAACCACGCCATTTGCTGGCGCTATGGGACGTGCCACACGAATCGCAATTAGGTCGACGGCGTCCAAGCGGGACGAAGTCCAAGTGGGCCGAGGGTTCAGGCTTCGGTCCTAATTGATAGTCTTTGCCGCCTTGGTCGAAGCAATTTTTTCGGCCCGTTTCTCACGTTTCTTTTCTTCCAGGGAGCGTCTCGCTTCGGCTGCTTTGCGCGCATTGGCAACTCGTTCTGCTTCGCGTGCTTGGGATTGCCGTCCGATCTCGGCCGCAACTTGCGCGTACGCCAGTTGTTGTTGCATATAAACCTGTTGGATGTACGCTCGCTGCATGTACGCTTGTTGCTGATAGGACGGCTGCATGTAGGACTGCGGTGAGTACTGCGATGCCAGTGGAGATTGGCTATTCGTGTAACTTGAACCGGAGGATTGGCTCCGGTTGCAACCACCGCTGCCACCGCCGCCACCGCCGCCGCCGCCCGGACGTTGAGCCGACGCAACTTCAGCACCCAAGAATCCGACCAAAAGTCCGATGGACATGGAACAAAGCATTCTCATGAGATTTCCTCCCGTTTCGGGTTTACCAACAAAGAAAAGAGTTTTGAAGAGTATTTGATGTACGACTGTCGTCGACCACGACCAGGGTATTGCGATGGTGTCAGATTCATCCCCGTCGAAATCGTCGTGATGCCTTCGTCGCTGACCGAAGCCGCCCTCAATCTTTTGGTAATCCTTACGCGAAAGCGGTCTGAGTCAAGTTGCAATTTTGGAAACAAGGTCGTTACATCCACGCCAAGTTGCGATAACAGGGAATTAGCGATCTCGAGGTGGCCGTCCCTCAGGACCGCCGGGACCCCCACGTCCCTCTGTCCCGCCAGGACCACCTCGACCTTCAGGGCCACGAGGACCACCACGTCCACCATCCTGGGAGCGAGCGTTGTTGGTCGATTCAAAAAGGATCTTCATCTCCTCTTTGGTAAGCACTCCGTCCGAATTCTTGTCCGACGATTTGAACAAATGCTTTAGTCGATCGTCCTTGAGTTCGTCCGTGGACAGCTGCCCATCCGAATTCGCATCCATGGTTAACCACTTGGCGACGAAAGCTTCAAGGGTGGTAGCTGCATTGCCGCGTCCCGGTCCGCCCGGGCCGCCGCGTCCAGGTCCGCCTGGTCCTCCAGGGCCACCACCTCCAGGGCCCCCAGGGCCTCGGCCGCCTGAATCACGACCGGGTGGCTGGGCCATTGCAAATGTTTCGAATGCCATTGCGACCACGATGGCTAGAATCACAACGGATATTTTTGAGTATTTCATTTTGGTTTCTAAGTGATGTTAGGTAAAAGGGTGAGCGGCAGATTGGAGTATGCCAACGAGACGCGTAAGCGAGGGACAATTTCGCTGGTCCCTGACTTATGCATCGGGTTATGATTGGAGGTATCGGCGGGGACCGCCATTTCACACTAATGCTTGTCCTCAGGTGTTCTTCCTAAAACGATGTCGAATTTCGCGTAGAGCTCTCCGATTTTGGAGTCGGGAATTGGCAAGAAGTCGGTTTGAATCAACTCTTGGTCAATCGCGTCACCCGCTTGCGAAAAGATTCCGTCCCGTTTGTTGCCTTCATGGCCTCGGATCATCAGCTGCGTCGTAAGCAATTCACGATCGCCTCGCTTTACTTTGAAGTGGATATGAGGTGCTGGCCGACCAGGATACGGTACTGGTTTGATCGTGCGAAAACGGTACTCACCCTGGGCACTGGTTTCAAAGCGCCCGAAGCCTTGGAAGTTAGCGTCTTGTTGTTTCTTTTTGGGACCGCTATCGCGCGAGTGCAAGTAGACTTCGTTGGCATCGCATTGCCAAATTTCCACCGTGAGGCCCTTAATCGGGTCTCCTTTTGTATCGAGAACGCGTCCGGAGAGTTGCGTGATCGTTCCCACAGCGGGCGTGGTGCTACTGTTGATCATGATCAAATCGTTATCTAGGTCCAATGGCAGGTGGTCCGGATAAAACGGGCCCTCAGTCAATCCAGGAGAACTCAAAAGGTCTGCAAAGAGTCCCTTTGTGGTGTACAGACTTGCTGCAAAAGCAAAAGATGTTGTTAGCATCTGACGACGGTGAAGTGGAGTTTTTAAAAACATTTCCAAAGCGATCCGAAGGTGAGCTGAAATCGGTTGTTTTGCCAGTGCAAAACCATTGCTACCTACCTAGTACCGCATGGCAAGTAGTTTCCGCCGCATATTTTGCAAAATTGCTTTTGGGCTGAAGCAGCGTATCTCCGAGACGTAGCAGCGTATCTCCGAGACGCTGGTCTTCGCTGTGTCCCAGCCCCCGATGTTGGGTTGCAAAGAAATCAATAATCGCAATGTCCGCCTCCGAGATGCGGACCTACGGTAAATGTCCGCCTCCGAGATGCGGACCTACGGTAAATGTCTGCTTCGGAGATGTGGACCTAACTGGCCCCACTCAGAAATCTTCGAATTCGAACGGCTTTCCTATCAACTCTTGCCATTGCAATTGTTGTTGAGGCGTGAGAATCAGAATGATTCTCTTCACCGTCTTAGCGGTCTGGGACGCAAATAAAGTCTGATCGAAATTTCGACCACGACGAGAACCGGGGCCGCCATCCGGTGGTCGACGACCGTCTCCCCCCCGCCCGCGCTCGCCGCGCGGAGGGCCAAGGTCATCGCGCGGTGGGCCCTTCGGTCCTCGTCCACTCTTAAGACTTTCCTGGTAACGGTCTTCCTCTGGAGGGGGTTCCATTGGAAAGCGATTACGATCGGGAATAGGTTTGTCCCCTTTGACTGCATTGTTCGCCATTCGATCTGGTCGCTCTTGTTCGATAATCAAGCCAATTTCTTGCCGTTGAGCTTGCGAGAGGCTGAGCGCTTGCGCGGTTTCAATGGACTTGAAGGTAAACGGAAGTCGCAATTGGCGATGAATCTCTCGCAACCGTTTCCATTGAAGCTCATTCAGTTTTTCTGACATGATTTCGAATTGAGCCAACAAATTAGTTGCCAATGAACTCTGCGCATCATCAACGGGAATTTCACCGGAAGAGTGTTCTGCTTTATCAAGCAACTGTTCGATTACGTTCGAATCCTCCGGTGACAAAGCCAATTCCTTTCGAATCGAAGCATAGGATAGTAGTTTTAGAGGCTCCAATCGATCTAGTCGGGTCAAAGCGACGACCATTTTTTCGACTCGCTGCTTGCTTGCCGAAAGCTCATCCTGCAACATTGGATCGTCCCCTCGCAATTCGATAAAGTCCTGATAGAAATTCAACGAGGCTTCCAAGAATTCTCGTCGCAATGACTTGAGATCGGGACGATTTGCCAATTCGGTTTCGCTCAATTCGCTGAAGGTATCGACAGCCCGACGCGCTTGCTGAAAGCTGATTTCGGCCACGGCTCGCTGCTGTTTTTCTTTAGTCAGGGCACTCGCCGTTTTTATTTGCTCTCGAATCACAACAACCGTCGTCACCAAGAGTCCAAGGCAGGCCAATGCGCTAAAGACAGTCGCAACGGCGACCAAACTTGAATGCCGTCGTCGCCATTTGGCGAATCGTTGAAACAGAGTAGGCGGCTTTGCCAGAATTGGCTTGTCCTCGAGCCATCGTTGCAAATCTTCAGCCATCAACGAAGCCGTCTCGTAACGATCCACGGGATACTTGGCGATCGCTTTCTGTGTGATGATTTCCAATTCCAATGGAAGGTTTGGATCGATGCTCCGCGGGCTTGGCGGATCCTCCTCGGCAATCTGCTTGATTATCTCCTGGTAGCCTGTTCCGGTAATGGCTGGTTGCAACGTAAGCATTTCGTACAACGTGACACCAAGCGAGTAGATATCCGTTCGATGATCCATCGGCGTCTTTCCGCCAGAGGATTGCTCAGGACTCATGTATCGCAACGTTCCAAGCATGTCTCCAGATCGCGTCAAGTTCGAATCGGATTGGATTTGAGCTAGTCCGAAGTCGGTGATCCAAATATTTCCCACGGGATCAAGCATCAGATTGGCTGGTTTGATATCTCGATGCACCACTCCATAAAGATGTGCGTGGGCCAGTCCCTCAGCCGCTTGAACCACTATTTTCGCAACACTCCTATAGTACCGATTGCGACTGGATCGACTATCCATGGACATCGTTGCATCCAACTCGAAGGAGTCCTGTGTGGACGCATTCGCTCCTTCGACATGAGTGCTTGATTCCTTGGTCGCAATGGATTTTTTTGTTTGGCGTATAGACTCGACCACTTGAGCCAACGAATGGCCGTCAATAAACTGCATTGCAAAGTAGTGTACGCCTCGATCGGACCCAACTGCATAAACTGGTACTATGTGGGTGTGGTGAAGCTGGGCGGCAGATTGCGCTTCGTTCCTGAATCGTTGTAGCCGCACAGGATCCAACCCACTCGCAAAGGAAAGTACTTTCAATGCAACGCGTCGCCCAAGCGACAATTGTTGGGCCTCGTAAACAATCCCCATGCCACCTCGACCAATCTCGCGAACAATGCGGAAATCACCAAGAGCCGTCGGCATTTCAAAATCGGAGCCGGGCTCCTTGTGGATTGACGCCGAATCGCTTGGTCGGCCTTTGCCAAATCCCTGTTCGATTAACACCAGTCCGGCCAGGCACGGTCGTAACTCTTCGGCTAAGTCTGGGTACTCTAAACAGAACTGGTCTAGTGTTGGGGCCTGGCCAATCTCGATCATTGCCATGTACCGTTTGACGGCCGCAACGATAGTTGCACTTCCAGCAGCGGAAAGCGTCTTGTCGAGATCCCTATGGCTGTTTTGAGTATTCATTGGTGCGGATTATCCATCTGCTGCTTGAGCTTGGCCAAGCCACGTACCCAAAGTTTTTCCACGCTATCGACGGTCCGATTCATCGCGCTGGCTACCTCAACAAAGGAAAGACCTTGAATGTTTCGAAGTAATATGGCCATGCGATAATCCTCGGGTAGATTCTCCAGTGCAACCGAGAGTTCGAGCATCGTCTCATTTTCCATTAGAGCTTGGCTGGGTGAATCCACTTTTGCGACCAAACCACGTTGCATGCAGCCTGACGCGTGATCCAGAGATTCCGCCAGCGACTGCTCTAGGTTCAGATCTCGCTGTTTCGTACCTAGGAATCGCCGGAAGTGTTTTGCTAGTAAATTGGCAAGAATACCTCGTAACCAGCCAGCGAATTCGGCATTCGATGAACCGCGAAAAGTGCCCATTTGTTTGTGGGCTTCTAGAAAGGTCTCTTGCACTAAGTCCGACGGATCTGCCTTGCCTTGAAGTCGATGGTGGATTTGGGCTGAGGCCAACATCTTCAAATACGAACGATGGCGAATTAGGATTTGGCCCAATGCATCGCGATTGCCACTAATGGCTTGCGAAAGAAGTTGGTCCAACGCATGTGAGGAACTATCGGCCATCATTCTTTGTGATTTTGAGCATTCGGCGGGTTCTTACTGCGAAAACAAATCGTTCGTTCGGTCAACCATCTTGTCAACGTATTCACGAATAGCGGGGAATTCAACTACCATCGCTGACTCCTATTCAAGCCATTTCTGGAGGGTCGCAACGTCACGCGCAATGGCAGCGATGCGCTGATCAAGCAACTTCGGGTCGGCGTGGTCGATTTGCTCGGTATGCAACGAAAGTACACCTGGTAAACCGTCACGACGCATTAATTGGAACAATTCACTTGCTGCCTTTCCTTGCCCGAGGTCCACGTCTACTACCCTACCTCGTTCGACCACCGCATCCTTGACAAAGACTGCACCCAAATGCGGTTTTGCCACCGCGTATAGGAGAGGCCAGCTATTGGTCGCCTCAATCGTTGTATGCCGTATGTCCAAAGCTATCGCCAACTGTGTAACCGGAATTCCTCTTAGGACTTCGACAAGATCGAATACCGGCGCGCCTAAGTAATTGTTGCCAGCATGATTCTGGTAAAGTGCGGTCATTCCGAGGCTTCCACAATACGCAGCTAACTCATGGGCATCACGGGCGAAGCCCTCCAACTGAGGAAGGATGGGGCGATCCAGTTTGTACCTAAAGTAGCCCATACGAAAATGGCGAACGCCCAGTTTCGATGCTGTTTGCAATACCGCTTCCGTCTCCGTGCTCTTCGCCGTATTGATGTTCGTAGCCAAGATCAAAAACTCGCGAGAGCGTTTTGCAAGGGCCTCGTGTAGCCGAGGTAGTTGCTCATCGACCTTGGCTGGGTCCACCTGACCACCTGTTCTAACGGTCGCTTCCAAACCGTCTACCGGATGCTTAGATAGCAAGCCCGCAACTTGCTCGTAGCTCATCTCTTGAATCGGTTTTGCAAAAATACAAATCTTTGGACGTACGTTAATGAATGGCTTTGAGGCCTCGGATGGAAGCATTGCCTTCGCCTTGGCTTCAATAATTGCCACCGCTGTGGCTGAGCTGGCCGCCAGCATGGCTTGACGGCGGTTGGGTTGCGACTTGGATTGCATGTTTCGAACTTTCAGGATTTTCAATTGAGCGAGCGGTTGGTCCCATACTACCCCGGGTGAGTTCGCGAGAATGAACGCCATTCCTGAATTCGCGCGAATTCGCTTACGAAGTTGGCGGTTCGCGCTCTAGGAAGCTCGGCGCACAATGACTGTCTGTCGGCGGAGCGACGGACCTTCGGTTCTCGGAGGACTTGCGTTAATCGATGGTCTGTATGGTGATTCCCATTACGATCGGTGCCGAACTGTCTGGCCCTTTGATCAACTCAATTCTGGCGAGTGGTTCTCGCGAGGCTGGCTTGATGCTCAAATAGCGAATCTGCTTACCCTTTAAGTTGAAGGCGAACTCGCTCTTGGGCACGTCCACTCGTCGAATGTAATCGGCAAAGTGCTCGCCGTTTATCAGCTTATGATCTTCTGTCTTGCCGTCCGCATAGTGCAGTCGAACTACCATGGAAACGCTTCCTTCTTTTGAAGCTGGGAACGACCAGCCACCCACTCCGCTGAGCAAGTGAATTGCGACGGCCGAAGTTTGGCAGGTCAATTCTACTTGTTTTGGCATCGTCGGGGCCATGTTGCCGTTTGGACCGTAAAGCATGATCGCGTTCGGAACCCGATCCCCTTGGGGATCAACCAATAGAAATGGAACATCCTTGAATGTCTTGGTCGACCAATCCGCAAAGACGAGCCTTTCCTCGGTTCCCTTTTCGTCAAAGAACATCCCTTTGGTCGTTATGCTGGTCGCAACTTTATCGATCGGCAGCGGAACGTATTTCCCCTTGCTCGAGAGAAACTCAAGCAGGTCTCGCATTTCCACGCGGCTCATTTGCCCTTCAAATCCTTCTGGCATGAGCGATTTCTGAGACGCTTTCAATTCTTCGATGTCTTCTCGCAAGATCGCTTCCTTCTTACCTTGTGCATTGATAATCTCGACCGAGGTCTTGCTTTCGCTGGCGAGCATGCCTGTCAACACGACACCGTCCGTTGTTCGAATGCTATACGTTCGGAAGTTGCTTTCGACGCTGCGGCTTGGGTCTAAGATATTCATCAGTAATTCCGGCTTCGGATGGACGGCCATACCGGTCAAGTTTGGACCGATATTAACGCCGAGATCTCCGTGCTTGTGACAAGCTGCACAGTGCTTTTCGTACATGGCCTTGCCACTACCTGCATTGCCCGCTTCTTGTGTTACCGACATCCACGTATCGAGTACCTTTTGACGGTCACTATTGGGAACACCGCCACTCGACTTCATGATTGCAACAGCTCGATCGCGAACCTTCGTGTCCAAGTGATTTTGCAGAGCCTGTTTTTGATCCAATTGCAAATCGCTAATCGTCAGCTTGCCAGCTTCTATCAAATCTAGCAACTCCAGTGTCGACTGCGGCCGGCTTAGCAACAGGCGAACTGCGTTCTTTTGGAAATCAGGGGGTAGTGACCGACTCCGCTCCGTCAACATGGCCGCAATTCCTTTTGCCCGCGAGGCACTTAAGGCCTGCACTATGCCGGAAGAAAATTCCGGTGCAGACTGCGGGGTAATCTGGGCCAGAACTTCGGCAACTATCGCGGTGCTCTCTGGCTGCAGCACCATGGATTGCTTGGCGGCTGCTATACGACTATCGGTATCCTTTTTCACGTCTCCAAAGACCGCGACAAGCTCCTGCTGAATCTTACCGAGTCCTTGTCCAAGATCTTTCACACCGATCACCGATGCCAGTTGCAAAACTTGGCTTTTGGATTCGATTGGTAACTGCCCGTTGAGCCATGTGGAGAGAAGCCGATCGCCAGCAGCTTTTGAAATAGCCAAGTTGTAGTCCTTCGGCCAACCTGCGACCAAACCGCTAATGACCGCCGAAGCAATACTAGGATTGCCCGGCGTGACTATGAACTGCTCTATTCCGGTTGCGTCCAATTTTGAACGAGCCGCATGCTGAGCAACGATTCCGATATGCTTGAGGACCTCCGCCGATGGCTGCCAATCTTTTTGCGCGATCAATTGCGTTAAGACCTCGTTGGAGTGGGCTGCAGCGGCGCTGGTCCACGCATCCAACAACCATCTGTCTGTATCGGTATTGCTTTCGGTTCCCAAGTTGACCTTGGTAAGCAGATCTGGACGAGAGAGGATTGCAGTCAGTTCCGGTTTGGATGCCGGTATGTCTGCAACTTTCAGCAATGCGGCTAAACGAACTTGCAAATCCTCATCCTTGAGAATTTCGGACGCGATCATTGCGTCCAGGGTCTGCGAACTAGTCGCCGCAATTTGCACTGCGTTGCGGCGCACGCCTGGGCTCTTGTGTTTCATCGCCGAAGACAAATCGAAGTTCAACGTTGAGCCAGCTTGAGTGTTGTTGGCTGAAATCAATTTTGTTGGCTTCGTCCCGTTCAATACCCACAAGGCATGGATCGCACCCACGTTCAAACCGTTGCTGTCTACCGTCTGATCCTCCAATAGGGATTGCAACGACTGGATTGTGGTATTCGCCAAAGTTCCTTTCTCAATAAGGAGTCGTTGGGCATGCTTTCGCCAAAGCATCGTCGGATGCTTCAAGGCAGCTACCAACGCGGCTTCGTTGCTTGGGTCCAGACCGTTGAGTACGGACTTGTCTGCTGCGTCCAGAGTTGCTTTGTCTAAGCCGTCGTTTCCATTGTAAACAACGCGATAAATTCGCCCGTATTTTTTATCCCGCAAATCGTTTTCGTAAGCATTTCCTTTGCCAGTTTTGAAACCTTGCGGAGTGGGATTGTGTTGGATGATGAAGTTGTACCAATCGAGAACCCAGACGTTTCCATCGGGCCCGACTTCCGCCATGGTGGGAGCAGACCATTCGTCGTTGCTAGCAACCAGGTTAAACGGACTAGTACTTCGATAGCCAGCGCCGATACGATCGATCACGAACGCGCCGACCAAATGGCCTGTTGGTTCACAAACAAAAGCGACGTGGTTCCACCAACTCTTAGGGTACTTTCGAGCGGTATACAACGCATGACCGCAGCCTGCTGTGTAGCCGCCGTGCCAGTCGACTTGACGAACATTGGGTGTGATGGGGCTGAAATTATTGCTGTCCGCAATCGATTGCAGTACCAATTCAGTCGACCATCCGTTGACTCGCTCGTAATAGCGATTGGGGATTGGCATGAATACGCTTGGAGTTCCGTTGGCGGTTGAACCGAAGATGAGGCCTTCTTCGCTCTGTCCGAAGCCCCAAGTGTTGTTGTTGGTTGAGCGAACAAATTCCAACTTGCTGACACGAATCGAGTGCGCATCAAATTTCTGAGTTCGCTCGCGGGAGGCCTTTCCGCCCTCTATCCCGAAGACTGGGGCCTTCTCATCGGACTGGCCCGGTTCGACAGAGAAACGCCAAAATCCTTGTTTGAAGCTTTGTTGTTTTTCTCCGTTGATGACTGGCGCCGAATCGTTGTAGCCTTGCATTGCCCAGATCCAGTTGTCTAGTCCGTATTGAAAATTGCTGACACCGCCGTGCGTATCTCGCATTTCCCAACCGGTGATGAGTTCTTGTCGCATGTCGGCAACATCATCACCATCGGTGTCCTTCAAGTAAACCGTCTTCGAGCCATCTTGAACGAGGGCGCCGCTACGATAGCAAACGATTGCAGTGGGAATACTGAGGTTGGTTGCAAAGACGGTAAACTTGTCAGCGATGCCGTCGTGGTTGGTGTCCTCGCAAATGCGGATTCGGTCGCGGCCTTGTCCGGGTGGCTGCAATTCATTTGGGTAATCAATGGTTTCGCACACCCAAAGGCGACCACGGTGGTCCCAATTCATCGCAATCGGCTTACCACCAAGGCCTGCATACGGCTTGGCGTTGGCGGTCGCGTCGGATTCCGATGCCCAGATTTTCATCTCGAACTGGTCAGGTGTAACGTAGTGTTTCACCGACTCCTCCGGTGAGACAGGATTCTGCATGGTGGTGATCAGCTCACCTTGTACGCCCCATTTCTTTCCCGGAGTGTAGTTGGGGATCTTTCCGCCAACTTCGGTAAATGTGAACTTGGGAAGATCGGTTGGAACCGTCGTCATTTTCGGGATCGGGAATATTTTTGAGTCGCTAAACGGCGCAACGTTTACGAGCGATTTCTTAGCGGACCATTTGATGCCCCGTTCGAGCAAGTTATGGAAGCCAGGCTGTTGCCAAGTGTCTAAGTTATGGCCCCAGGCAGTGTAAAAAACTCGGCCTTTGCCATGCGTGCGGACCCAAGACCACGGCTCCGAAGTTGTCCCAGCGGCGAGTTTGCCCTTGCTGCGTTCTTCTAAAACGATGCGGTTGACAGGATTGTGCTTGTGATGGACATAGGTTTCGTCCCAGCTTTCGAAGCCGCCGAAGCCCTTCATAATCTCATGTTCAGGTGCAACAATCTGCGTTGTAAATCGTTCGCCTCCATGTTCTTTGAACTGAGCGCCGCACAATTCGATGTACTTATCCGAATTCAAAAAACAATAGGTTGCGCAGTGCAATGGAACAAAGCCGTGTCCGCTTGCTACGTAGTCCAGGAGTGCCGTTTCTTGGCTTTCGGTGATCTTGACGGTGTTCGCGTAGATGAGCAGTACATCGAACTGATTGAGCCTTTCGCTTTTCAGTGTCGCGTCTGTGTCGTCGCTGTATTCGATGTCGATGCCTACGTTGGCCAGCGGTTTTTGAATCGCTCGAAACAGCGAAACTGGCTGATGATGACCGTTGTCACCCAGCATGATCACTTTGACGCGATCTTTGCCTGGGGCTGCGATCTGAGCCCAGGTTGGGCTACTCAGAAGACACACAACGGCGAAGGAAAACGTCCAGTAAAAAACGCTTCTTAGGTTCGGCATAGCAGGTGGATTTCGATGAAGGTTGGGGAGGGATTTGGGAGGAATTCTGTCTAGAGTAGCAATCATTACTTTAGCGTGAATTCAGGCAACTTGACCAGTTGTCCGCCTTGGATTGCACTCTCGTGGGCGCAGATACCGACGCAAGTCCAATTCGCGCTGGTGACTGCATTCGGCCTTGGGTCGCGGTCTTCTATTAGGGCGCTGATGAATTCGTGCACTAGGTGCGGGTGAGATCCGCCATGTCCGCCTCCTTGAATGAAGGATAGGTGGTCGGCATCTTGGATGGATTGTGTGAATTTGCGAATACGTTCCGGTAGCAGATGTGCATAATCTGGCACTTCTACTTCACTCGCAATTTCGTGTTCAGGAAGCTTAGCCGTGTGTAAAATGTGCGGCTTGCCTTCTACTAAGGACCATTCAAAACTCTTTTTTGTACCGTAAACGTCAAAGCTCTCGCGGTACTGTCGGGCCGTATCGAACAGGAACCGCCAAATATGAGCCGAGACATCACTGTCTTTGATCTTGATATGGCAGGATTCGACGGCGAACGAGTTTCCAGACTTCTTTGCTAGACTCTCGCTAATCGTCCCGGAACCGAAACACGACACGAATTCCGCAAGTCCGTCGACTAATCCCAAGACAGGTGAAACCACGTGTGTCGCGTAGTGCATTGGAATCATACGTTCCCAATACTCAGGCCAGCCAGCCATGTCCTGAGGGTGAGATGCAGCCATGTATTGAATTTTGCCAAGTTCACCCTTTCGATACATTTCTTTGATGAACAAGAACTCTCGGCTATAAACGACCGTTTCGGCCATCATGTACTTGCGACCTGTGTCGGCAACCACTTGGCATAATTGGTCGCATTCCGCGATCGTGGTTGCCATCGGAACCGTGCACATGACGTGCTTGCCGGCTTTGAGGGCACGCATACTCATCCAAGCATGATCGGGGATCGGCGAATTGATGTGAACAAAGTCGACTTCTGGGTCCTCAAGGACTTTTTCGAATTCCTGATAGCGTTTGGCGATGCCGAATCGGTCCCCTACAAGGTTGAGATCGGCTTCATTTCGGCGGCAGATGGCGATCACGTTGGCATTGGGGTGGGATTGGTAAATCGGAATAAACTCGGCGCCGAAACCGAGGCCAACCATCGCAACATTGATCTTCTTTTGGTTCATTTAGAATGAGAGTACGGTGTGAGGAAGGAATTGGAGTTGTTATTACCAAATCAGTGTGGCAATTCGACGCTCTTTGTGCCATGATAAATTGCGCAAAAAAGATGAGTTTTTTCACCAAGTAGATTTCGATGGCAACTCAAACCAAACAGAAAAAGCAACGGAAGTCTGTTGCTTTGTTGATTGAGACCTCCAATGCGTATGCCCGCGGACTGCTAGAGGGGATCGTCGAGTACCAGCGGCAGCGAGATAGTTGGTCGGTATTTCTCCCCGAACAAGAGCGAGGAGCGACGCCTCCAAAGTGGCTGCGTACATGGAAGGGAGATGGGGTGATCGCCCGCATCGAAACGGCTGAAATCGCCAAGAGCATTTCGCAGCTTCGTGTACCAGTGGTCGATCTGAGTTCATCGAGGCGGGTTGCAGAACTACCCTGGGTAGAAACAGACGACGAAGCCATTGCAAACCTCGCATTCGAGCATCTGTTTGAACGCGGTTTCCGAAACTTTGCCTTTTGTGGCCCTAAAAGCTTCAATTGGTCCAAATGGCGGAAGGAGCATTTTGTGTCGCGGTGCCAACGGGCAGGGGTACCGTGCGAATGCTTTCAAACGGATTCATCGGACGCAAGAACACCGAACAGGGTGGCAAGGAAGCCGACGCTTGAAGCATGGCTGAGCAAATTACCGAAACCGACTGGCCTGTTGTGTGCGTATGACATTCAAGCTCAGATTGTGTTAGATACTTGTCGGAACATAGGCCTAGCCGTACCAGAGCAGATTGCGGTAATCGGAGTGGACAACGACTCGTTGTTATGCGATCTCTCACATCCCTCGCTGACTAGCGTCGCACCTGACGCTCGCGGTTCGGGATTCCACGCGGCGCAGTTGCTCGACAACCTGATGAACGGTCGCGTCGGAAGCGGAATGTCATCGCTTTTGATGAAGCCGCTGGGAATTGTTCAACGGCAGTCCACGGATATCACAGCCGTTTCGAATGAGGAAATTGCGTCGGCTATTCGATTTATTCGGGACCACGCTTGCGACGGGATCAATGTCGGAGACGTTCTAACGCACGTCCATCTCTCGCGTCGAACGCTCGAGTCGCAATTCTTGCAAGCAACAGGCAAGACACCGCATGACATGATCGCAACGATTCGCTTGGATCGAGTCCAACGATTGCTCCAGCAGAGCGATCTATCGCTGGATGAAATTGCGAAGCATGCAGGCTTTGAACATACTGAATACATGAGCGTGGTCTTTAAGAAGCGATTTGGCATTTCGCCTGGAAGATATAGGAGGCAGGCGACGTAGGCCGGCTCGCTCCGCGACCGGCGGTCAGCGTAGTCGAAACCGCACGAGCGGTCTCCTTCTAAACAACGATCGAACCGTTGGCTGCCGCTGCTTTGAGATATCGATTCAGATCGGGGGAGGCAATCGGCGTTATGTTGCAGGACATCCGTCGGCGGAGCGACGGATCTACGTGGGCCGGCACGCTCCGCGACCGGCGGTCAGCGTAGTCGAAACCGTACGAGCGATCGCCTTCTAAACAATGATCGAACCGTTGGCTGCCGCTGCTTTGAGGTATCGATTCAGAGCGGGGGAGGCAATCGGCGTTATGTTGCAGGACATCCGTCGGCGGAGCGACGGATCCACGTGGGCCGGCTCGCTCCGCGACCGGCGGTCAGCGTAGTCGAAAACGCACGAGTGATCGCCTTCTAAACAACGATCGAACCGTTGGCTGCCGCTGCTTTGGGATATCGATTCAGATCGGGGGAGGCAATCGGCGTTATATTGCAGGACATCCGTCGGCGGAGCGACGGATCTACGACCACTCGACAATTCGACCCTCTGACCGCAACTCGTCGGTATGAACTTCTATCATTTCTGTCGAATAGCCATATCGAGCTCGCCAGATACGCCTTAACCACTCATCCATTTGCGAGTCCACTTGATGATTTGACACAACAGTCGACTTGGCCGCTTCTGCTAGAAAAGTTCCTTCGCGATAAACAAGCTTTCCTCGCCGAAACACCATGCGTGGACGCGCAAACATCTGCTCCGGATTCTGGTTGCGTTCATAAGCGACCACATCTGCTAATCCCCCATCGCTCAACGATCCGCGGTTCTTTAGCCCTAGCGCTCGGGCAGGACCAAGCCTCGTCATCTTGATAATCTCCTCCAGCGAATACTCCCGCTTTAACGATGGTAGCGGGCTGGATTTCTGGACGTCCGGATGCAACTGTGAGAATATCGACATTCGAAAATCGTAGTCCATCAACAATCGAATCAGGTGCGGGTAAGAAGTAAACGGCGCACCGTTCGGATGGTCCGAAGTCAAAAATACTCGAAGCGGATCCTCGATCCGCAAAAACAATTCGATACCAATCGTCCACAATAGCCCGTGCACATATTGGTCTTGGCGATAGCGGAATGGAAGCACGCCACAACCCGCTTGACATTCCAAATCCTGAAAGATCGCCTTCCGAGGTCGAGCTAATTTGCGATTCGCAAACTGGTGCATCGTGTCCCCTGACAAGGTCACTGTCTGTCCAAATTGAACTTGCCCCACATCGATCGAAAGATTGGAATTGGAATTGACGCGATCCGCTAATATTTGGGCAGCCGAACTGTATCCATGTGGCCCTTCTTTCCCATAACAATGGAACTGAGCATGCGTCAAATGCAATCGCCTCCCCTCAACCGCATCGATGGTTGCCATGGTAGCGGAAATATTGCCTGCCAAACCCAGATTGCTGCAATGGACATGCAGCGGATGGGCCAACTCCAGCGATTCCACCGCTTGAGCCAGCGCATTTAGAATCTGTCGAGGAGTGATGCCAAAATGCACGTGATTGTCATCGACATTCAAGTGCCTTTGATTGAACTTGAAAGCATCGATACCGCCGGCATTAACCACTTTGACCGCACAGCATTGGTGTGCACGCACCATCCAACCAACGTAGTCATTGATTTGCTTTTGAGGCACTGCGTCGCGAATCCACTCCAATAGCAATCGATCATTGCCCAGCAAAAGGTAGCCACCCGTGTCGAGCCAAGGCGTATCGGCCATTTCCGCATGCGCATGCCTTGCGTTTGCGGGCAGCACCGCCGGTTCAAAGCAAGCCGTATAACCCATTTCAAGGTAGCGACGGCCTGTCTCCCACGTCCCTGGTACTGGAGAACTCAGCGGCGCAATCCAATTCGGCTCTTGCCCTTTTCGCTCCGATCGGGAGGAATGGTGCTCCACCAATTCCGGCAGCAAGAGTCTAGCGATATTGACTTTGCCTCCGCCAATGTGTGTGTGAAGATCAATGCCACCCGCAACAAGGAGATGATTATCCAAACAGTACTCGAGGTCGATGTGCGAGTCTTTGGATAACGTAGAACAAATTGTTTCCCCGTCGAAATACAAGTCGCGAACCTTGCTTTCGCCAATCCCATCGATGCATACCGCCCCATGAAGTCGTGTGATCATTTGGAAAGCGCTTCCAACCATCCAGAAACGGGCTTTGTACGCGGGCCAAGTGAGTGCGTGGGACGGACATGGGCAAGCAGTGTCTGGTCGGCACGAAACATGTCGGCCGCGATTTCGAGGCCCGCAATGGCAGTCGGGAATTTTTCGGATTTTGTGGACAACTCGATGATTTTGCAATTGTCGGAATCCTGCATCGTTTTCGGATTCCAGAATGGGGCTGAAGCGACGGTTTCATCAATCCATACGATGACCGACTCATGGCCTTTGCCGATTGGAGTCCTTGCTATCCATTGCTCGTAACTACTCCGATTTGGGTCGTATTCGGGGACTCCATCGCGAAATGCAATTCTCCCTGGGAATCCCGTCAGCCACGTGCAGACTTGTTGAAAAGTGCCATCCAAGGAAGTCCAAGGCAAAGCAGCGCAGCGAGTGTCTTCATTGCGACTTGCGATCCACTGCAACATTCGCTCAACCCAGAGATCGGCTTGATCGATTTGCAGAGTCTCAGCCGACCACACCACTGTGGTGTAGCGAGCCCTGGCCAACCTCTCAAAGAGCTGATTGGTAGAAGTTGCGTCATTGGAAGGCTTACTATCCGTGCTTTCGGACCATCGTGACCAATGCGCAAGTGCACTTGGAATTGAACTCCATTCGCAAGGGACCGACCAAATGTCAAAGCCAGCCTTTTTCCACTGTTCGGTAGCGGCAATGCTAAAATCACCCAGCAGAAGTGCTGTTTGCTGACCAGGTCGACAGTTCGAGAGTGCGAAGGGCATCCGAGGGACGGCTGCCATCATCGAATCATCGCCAACAACAATGAAAAGGTCCGAATGGTCGCGAGCTTCTGCCAACGAAACGGAGTTTAGGCCCGATCGCTGGATTGCCAAAACGTTTTTGAAAACATGGCCCGACTCGGCACAGTCTACGGTAGCGTTATGTTTCGAGGCGAACGCCAAAACAGCTCTTGCAGACTCTACGCTCGCAATGCGTCCCATGACGAGAATCCGCTTTGCCGATCTCAGTAATTGAATGGCCTCTTTCAACCAATCGTCAGAAGCCGCATTATTTGTTTCACGGATTTTTTGTACGATGATTTGCTTTGCTGCAGGTGCGCCAAAATGGCGCAATTCGTCCTCGCTGAGTTCGCGACCATTGGCTGTGGCGAGAATCGCATCGCCGCTACTTGGGATTTCAACATGAACAGCAGTGTCGGTGTCAAAGTGTTTTTTGATTTCAGACACCATCGCAGACTCAATTTCCAAAAGAAGCATCTCACGGTCAATTTGCTTTGTTGGATGCAAGTCCCCTTTTTGAAAACGTAGCGACTCAAAAAGAACAAGCGATGCCGTTCGCCGATCGCATTGGAATGAGTCGAGGTTTTCTGCGTCGCAAAGCAGTGAGCAAAATGGGCAAATCATCAGACTAGCGACTGAAGCACGTGATCGGTGATCGTCACAGTACCGAGGAACTCGTCTCCTCGACGTACCAAGTCTGCGGTCCGATAACCAGCTGCCAAGACCCTTTTTACGGCCGTTTCAATAGTAGCCGCTTCTTTCTCCAAGCCAAGGGAATATCGAAGCAACATGGCAGCTGCAAGAATCGTAGCCAGTGGATTAGCAATACCTTTGCCGGCGATGTCCGGTGCCGAACCATGAATAGGTTCATATAGACCGGGCCCGCTTGCACCGAGCGATGCACTTGGGAGCATACCGAGAGAACCGGGTAGCATCGACGCTTCGTCGGTCAAGATGTCACCAAACATATTGCTCGTGACCACCACGTCAAAACTGGTTGGACGACTAAGCAAATGCATGGCCATGGAATCAACCAAAACCACATCGTAGTCAATGGTTGGAAACTCTTCCTTCATGATTCTAGCCGAGACGCGTCGCCACAATCGAGACGCTTCCAGCACATTGGCTTTGTCTACCATGGTTAGCTTGTTGCGACGTTTCAGCGCCGCGTTGGCCGCCATCCGAACGATCCGTTCCACTTCCGACGTGGTATAGACAGCAGTGCTGTAAGCGCGCTGTTGGCCGTCGGGTAACTCCTCCAAACCGGATGGACCAAAGTACAGTCCGCCGGTCAGTTCACGAAAAAAGAGGATATCGGTCCCTTCGATGACTTCGCGTTTGAGCGGGGACGCATCCAGCAATTCTTCAAAGGTTACGATCGGACGAAGGTTTGCAAATAGACCGAGCTCTTTACGAATCTTGAGCAATCCTGCTTCGGGTCTGGTTTTGGCATTCGGATCATCCCATTTTGGTCCACCGACGGCGCCCAAGAGAATTGCGTCGGAACTTTTGCAAGCAGCGATTGTCGTATCGGGTAACGGATCTCCGGTTTGGTCAATTGCGATACCGCCAATAATATGTTCGGAAAACTCGAACTGGTGTCCAAACTTCACCGCGACGGCTTCCAGGACACGGCGGGCTTGGCGAATCACTTCGGGACCGATTCCATCTCCCGGTAACAAAACAATCTTGGCTTGCAAAGTTGAACGATCTCCAGAACTGCGTAGAACACCAATTGGTTGAATGGCAAAATGACTTCGCGAGATGATATCTGAAAACGATCAGGCGTGGAACATTGTCCCCTTCTGCTCCGTAGAAGTGCGGTTCACTCTGGATGGATCTCAAAGCTGGGATGAATCCCAGCACTCCAAATTCGAACTGTAGCAAAATGAGACAGCTTGGCGTATACTGCTGGTAGCCTTACACTTACCGCTTACCACACTACTGATGTCGACGTACCTAGTCATGAGGCGGGGCCGAGAGCTTGACTCTCGTTACTCGTTGAACAAAGCAATTGAAAACACCATGGGTCGTGGGTTGGAGTGCAATATCCAACTCAACGATCCCCTATCCTCGCGTGTGCATGCGAGGTTGGTTTATCAAGAATCTCAGTGGCGGCTTTTGGATGCAGGTTCACGAAACGGCACACTTCTAAACGGTTCGAAAGTTGACGTCGCTGTTTTGTCGCATGGAAACCGGATTCGGATAGGCAATACCGAACTTGAGTTCGTCGACGATACGATCAGTGAAGACATTACGGTTGAGCGGATCAACTTATCGCAAGACCTAAGGGGAGATAAAATCGGAAGTACGCCGGATGGATTTGCCTCTGGCATGTCCGCCTTCCTTTCCCTCCGAAAAGCCGGCCGAACGGAGGATTTGTCCGATCTTCACCAGCTCTCCATCCGATGTATTTCGCTGACAACTCCAGACGAAGTGGTGGCCTTAGCCATAGAGGTATTAAGAAATCGGACCAAAGCGACCTTTGTTGCATTCTTGCTTGCCGATGAGGAAGGAAAACTCACTTCGCACGGCAAGTATCCAATCAATAACAACGACGTTCGTATTTCTTTGAGCGACAAACTGACCGATATGGTCTGCAAACAAGCCACTGCGGTTTGGGTGAAGAACGAATCTCAGTCGCCGGATGATGGTCCTCTTCTGCATTATGCCGATGCAATCTGCGTTCCGTTACTACACGAAGGCAAAACCATCGGTGTGATTCACTTGTATCGCGACAAGGAGGTCTTCGAAAAGCACTCCTTTGACTTTACGATCGCTTCTGCAAGTTTTCTGGCGGCGTCGTTGGTTCGAGCTCGAAACGAATCTTCGTTGCGAATCGACCACGGGCGCCTGCAGGTGAAGAACGCCGACTTCGACGAACTGCTCGGCGAAAGCGCGCTAATGCTTGAGCTCAAAGAGAGAATTAAACGTGTCGCAAAAGCGACGGGCAGTATCCTGATTCGAGGCGAAAGCGGCGTCGGCAAAGAACTCGTCGCGAGGGCAATCCACAAAGCGAGCACGCGAGCCGATCGACCAATGCTCAGTGTCAACTGCGCTGCGATTCCGAGTGAACTCATGGAAAGTCAATTGTTTGGCCACGTGAAGGGGGCGTTTACGGGAGCAGACAAGGATTACATCGGTTGGTTCCAACAAGCCCACGGTGGTACTCTTTTCCTCGATGAGATCGGTGAAATGACTCTGGCCGGGCAGGCAAAGTTACTGCGTATCCTCGAGGGACATCCGTTCTTGCCCGTTGGGGGCCGCAAGGAAGTGCGAGTGGATGTTCGCGTATTGACCGCCACGAATCGTGATTTGAGCGAGTTTGTCTCGGACAAGCGATTCCGCGAAGATTTGTATTATCGACTCAGCGTGTTTGAAATGAAGGTTCCTCCGTTGCGGCAGCGAGGTGAAGACATTTCACTTCTGCTCAACCATTTCCTGGAGAATTTTGGGCGGCAGCATGGTCGCCTCCAAATCAAATTAAGCGAGGCTGCTCGCAAGCGATTGTTGGAATACAATTGGCCGGGAAATGTACGACAACTACGCAATATTATCGACAGCGCCATCGTGCTGGCGACTGGCGATGAAATCCAAGCATCGGATTTGACGCTGCATGAGTCCAAATTAGAAGTATTCGACACATTGAATATTGAGCAATGGGAGAAACGGCTCATGCAGGAGGCAATGCGACGTACTCGCGGAAGTATCCCTGAAGCCGCCGAATTGCTTGGTATTTCTCGAGCAACCATGTATCGCAAGTTAGAAACGTACGCGATCGACAAAGACGACTTCGATGGTCGCTAGGTTCAAGCAATCCAGACGATCGCTACACATTACAAAAGGATTTTTCAAATACGATGTCGACTGGATTTCCAAAGAATCCTTACGAGAATCCTTCCTTTCATGGCGTTTCGGAGAAGGTGCCGAACTATCTTGTGCCATCCATTCTAGTAACACTTTGTTGTTGCCCTCCGCTTGGAATGGTCGCGATTGTCTATGCCGTTCAAGTCAATTCGATGCTTGCTACCAACGATGCCGCAGGAGCAAGAGTTAGGTCTCGCAAGGCAAAAATATGGTGTTGGATCGCCTTGGGTTGTGGAATAGCCCTAAGTGTTTATTTCGTCATCATTTATTTCGCCGTGACTGGGCTTGAAGTGGAACAACAAAAGTTTTCGGGCAAGTAATGTTCACGGCGACGGCTACATCTATTTGGAAAGCAAGCATGATGCTGGGTTCGGTTTGTGTCGCGCTCGGTGTGATCTATTGGTTTCCTCCCTCGGAATACGACTTCTATCCGAAGTGTGTGCTGTTTCAATGGACTGGGCTGCATTGCCCTGGTTGTGGAGGAACACGAGCGGCACATCATCTCGTTCACGGTCGGTTTTTTGATGCGTGCCGAATGAACATTTTTGCATCTTTATTCTTACCGCTTCTCTTGTCCGTGTTGCTTTGGCAAAAGGTTGTTTTGGATCGAAAAAAACCATTTCTTGCACTCTCTGCAAGCCCAGGATTACAATGGATCATCGGAATGAGCGTGATCGCCTTCGGCATTGTTAGAAATTTTCCTTGGCCACCTTTTTGTTGGTTGGCACCTCACTAAACATGTTCACCTCGACGTTACGCAACCTCGACTTTACTCGGGAGGGTGAGGCTCCTGCCGAACCTTGGCGGCGCCAGCTCGGCAGGAGCCTCGCTCTCCCTTTGTTTTTCGCCGTCCCGTTGCTTTTCGGCCTCTTTAGCGTTTTGAACTCCAGTGCTTTGGCAATTGAACCCACCTTGCCCGGTTTCGAAGCTCATGCTGCTTTCCATGAGCAAGTTCGTTGGACGCGGCTAGAGAGTGGCGTTCGGGTCTTTGTGAACGCACGTGGCGAGTTATCGAAACAACCTCGGCGGCTCGTCCTGTTTGCAACCCCGAACGGAAACTCCATTGAGCAGACTCTGGGTTGTCAGGCAGGTGATGGTATCGACTGGCACTTTCAGATCCAGCATATTGCCGCGCAAATTCGCGCCCTTCGCGCAGTAGACCCTGATCACGAATGGATCTTGGCCGTTGTGCAAGCCCCCAAGCTTAGCTGGCCAATGTTTCGAAAGGAGAATCCAGCTGCCGCAAGTGTCATTCACAACATCGTTCGAACGCTTCAGACCGATTGCGAAGCCCGCGATGTCGTGCTGTGCTGCCACAGCGGCGGCGGTGCATTCCTTTGGGAGTACATCGCAAGCGTGAAAACGATCCCCGCTGAAGTCTCTCGGATCATTTTTTTGGACGCCAATTATTCCTATTCCGATGAAGTTGGGCATGGCGATCGGTTGCTCGCTTGGTTGAAAGCGTCAACGGAGCGCAAGCTCATCGTTATTGCATACGATGATCGGGAGATCGAACTCAATGGCAAGAAAGTGATCGACGGTGACGGCGGGACTTGGCGTGCCTCGGAGCGGATGCTAAAACGGATTCGACTGGACACAAATCTGAAGGAAAGCGAACTCGGTTCATTCCAACATTTTTCTGGACTCACGGATCAAATACAGTTTTTTTTACACCGCAACCCAGAAAACAAGATTCTTCATACCGCGCTGGTTGGCGAGATGAATGGTGTCTTGAGTAGCCTCACCCTTGGAACTCCCATTGAGAGACCCTGGGGCACGTTCGGCGGTCCTCAAGAGTATTCGCAGTGGATCCAAACACAACCGTTCGTTGAACGCAGATCGGATCAGGCTTTCATTCCGATGACTGGCATTCGTAAAACACTTAGCTCTCCAGCAAGAGTACCCAGTTCGGTGTCCGGATCGGAATTCCAAAAACAGATGTCGGGAGTGCCCCGTATCGAACGAGAAGCGGCCATCGTTCGTGAGTTGCTTGCTGGGAATTTTCCCGCCTCTTCCAAGGAACTGATCCCAGTTCAACTACGGTGCATCGATAAGTTTGGAAAGTCACATTCGGGTATCGTATTCGTAATGCCGGACTATTTGGCGATCGGCCATGAATTCGACTCGTTTCGAATTCCCCTTTCTCCGAATAGTGCGGTTCAAGTAGCGGATGCGTTTGGAGCCTCGCTCATTACTGCAAAAATCTCCGATGATATCTTCGCCGCTGCCACAGCACGCTTGGAACCGCATCCATTGACCAAGGACCGCGATTCCATGGCTACGTTTTTTGAACACCACAGAATCGTTGAGTCGCAACTGGTTGGATATCCAAACAAACGTTTGGTTGCTGGAATAAAAAAGGATGTAGTATTCAGCAACGCCTTAAGGAGTAAACCGCACCAAGTCGCAATTTACGGCTGGCACATGCTAGATGGCCGGCCTATTCAGGGACTCTATGCAGGTCATGTGGACTGGTATGTCGACTACAGTCACGGAATTCGTTTAATGTCCAACGAAGTCTTGGTGGATGATCGCCTAATGGAACTCTCGGACGTTTTGAACGACCCCGAGCTGTGCTCGTTGCTAAGCAACGAGGGCACGCTCGATCCGGTAGAGATACGAATGGCAGCACAGTGGTGAGGCTAGCACTGCCATGCGCGCCCTGGTCTTATTATTTTCGCCTTTCGCTCCTAGACTGTGAATTTATTCGCGAGGTGCAGAACTTTGTCGCCTTTTGCTCCGCAAAAGTGTGTTAACGAGGCGCACTTTCGCGGAGCGAATGGCGACAATAATAAATTCAAAGCCTTGGAGCGAAAGGCGACAACGTTGACGACTGCTGGCTGGCTGCTACTTTGGCTTGGCCGCGTCGGTCGCTTGTTTTTGGCGCAAGTAGCGATGGCACTCGATGCACTGAACGGTCAAATTGACGTAACCGAGGGCGGCCCGATCCAAATTCTCTTCGTGGGCTGCTTTAGTGATGACATTCAATGCGCGACGAAAGTCAGAGCTGTGGTCGAGGTACTCGATCGTGGTGTGCGCGTTCCAGCTGCTTTGAAGACTTAGCGCATTGAGCGCCTGGGTCTCCTTCGCAATTTGTTCGAAATCTTCCGTTGCCAGCCCTTCTAGGACCCCTTTCGCATGGTCCAGCTTCATCTGCATAAAGGGTTTTAATTGGCCTTTTTCAGATTGGGTTGATGGCTCTTGGGGGTTACCATGCAGTCGTAACATACTTAAGGCAATGGCACATACAGGTATGGCGAAAATGAGAATTTTTTTCATGTTTTTCATTCTTTGGTTGGACTTGCGGGCATTAAACAGCAAACGCTTTCGGACTCCTGTTCCTCATGTTGCTCAATAACGTCGATAATCAAGCTCAGTTCATTTACGCCCTTCTTCCAGGCGTCGCACTCCGACTCGGCGTCTTGCAGTCGGTCGATCAGATGCTTCAATCGACTAGAAATATGTGCATGGTCCTTTTCGGACTGCCGCTGAGCTGCCTGGGCTTCTGGTGAGTTACCGCAATGCAATACTAGCAGTTGCTTGCCGATCAATTCTTCTTTTGCGAAATGGGCGCTAAGTTGGGAGTTCAAGTCAGATAGTTTCTGAACGGTCTCCCGGAATTGTGCCATCCGTAATTTCGTTTGGCGATCAATCCATTCCGACAGATCGGTAGTAAATCGATCTAATATTTGGTGCTGCTCTTTCCAATCCTCGAAAAGCAGATCAACCTGCGGACTGTTTTGCGTTTTCATTCTTCACCTCGACAAATGCAGCAATTGATTAGGGATGAGACCGCCTCAGCAAATCCCTCTCTCCATCTTTCCCTACCTGGTGCAATTAGAGTGCCAGCGCGATTCATTCCAGTCGTTTCGTCGGGTATTAGCTACCTGTGCTCCTCCTGATTGAGACAAAAGTCATTTGCGAGTCAAAAACGCAAAGACATGTGTCAGGACGACGCGCCTTATTGTTCTTCCAGCGCAAGCGTCATTTACTTAATTGCTCAACCCCGAATACTTAAGTCGAACGCTGTAAAGCGAATCCGAAGCAGTAATAAAAAGGGTCTTGCGGTCCTGGCCTCCAATACAAACGTTGGCTGTCCAGTTCTCAGGAACTGAGATCACTTGGATCTCTTTTCCATCTTTGTTATAGACCATGACTCCCTTTTTGCCCGTTAGGTACAAGTTTCCCTGATCGTCGATGGTCATTCCATCCGATCCGCTGGTGCAAAACAGCTTGCGGTCGACTAGAGTACCGTCGTTAGCAATCGTGTATTGATAGGTCTTCGAGTCGCCGATATCAGCTACGAAAAGCAGTCGTCGCTTGGAGTCGCCAACGATCCCGTTGGGCTGAACAAGCGAGTCGTCCATAAGCGTCACGTTTGCAACGTCGCGATCGACGCGATATACAGCTTGCTTGTTCTGTGGCCTCGTTTTATGCTCCCACCACTTGCGCTGGTAGTAAGGATCGGTAAAGTACATGGTGCTATTGGAATCGATCCAAACGTCATTTGGGCCGTTGAGCTTTCGCTCTTCGAAGGTACCGAAAAGGACACGATGCGTTTTGTCGGGGGCGATCTCCCACATCTCATTTTTTTCGTCGGCGCACGCGATGAGCTTTCCATCGGGGGCAAAAAACATTCCATTGCTTCGCCCAGCCGGTTTCAAAAACTCCGTAACTTTTCCCTCTAAGTCCACTTTCAAAATCCGATCGTTGGGTTGATCGGTAAAGAACACATTCCCCTGCGAGTCTACGGCTGGTCCTTCCGTGAATTGATACCCGTCGGCCACAAGAGTTATTTTGCCGTCTGTTGATTCGGTGACACCGTTGTCGCAAGAACCGAAAAGGGTTCCGTGAGTTAGGAGAGCGGCACAAGCGACCCCCAATTGGGAGACGAAACGCAAATAGAAACTCACGGTTAACCACCTATAAAAAAGGGAAATTTGGACGGCTCCGTTTCATCGGAGCTTAGATTGCTGAAGTGGCGACATACTCTGCGAGATTTCAGGGTTTGTTGGAGCAAATGACTATTGGAGTTTTGGCCATTTGAACATTCCAAGTATTTTTTCCTGCAAATATCTTAAAGCGGAAATGAATTTCCGCACTCCAAATGGACGACTCGGCAGCTACTTACCAGCTAACGCTTTTCGAAGGACGGGCTCAAAGATTTCTGCCTGACGCATGAAACCGAGGTCGTTGGCGTGAGATGCATCTGTCGCCCCTTCGGTGTCATCGCCATATAAGCTGTCGCCAGAAATAAAATATAGCTGACCAACTCCCTCTTTTTGCAGCTGATCGAATGCAGCTCGCAGGGCAGCGTGGTTGTCCGTGTGGAATTGTTTCTTGTCCGGAAGTATCCAGTCGTTTGTGAACCGCCTGTCTTCCACCAAGACTATTGGGATATTCGGTTTCGCATCGCGAAGCTGTTTTACTAGCGGAATGCACTTGGCTGTTACGTCCGCGGGCCCCATGTTTGGCAAGCAATCGATCACGTAAGCTGCCGCGTCGATCTGGACTAGATACTCGCCGACTTCTTTGTCCATTCGACCATTGCCAGAAAAGCCTAGATTGGCGACAGGCATGTCCAGCCGGCGGCCCAGAATGCCGGTGTGGACCATACCTGGCCGGCTGGCGCAAGCACCGTGCGTAATACTTGTACCGTAAAACACTACCGGTTTTTCACGTGGTGGTAGCCCCTCAAATTTACTTCCTTTCTTTACACCGATGCTCATGAATTCAACACCATTGTAGAGGGGCAAGTAAGCTGCGTACTCGCGCTGGCCTGGAGCCAACCCCTTGATGATCTCGGCTTTGACTTCTTGGGTTGCGGGCTTGGTCACTTGTACCCATTTCCATTTGCCGTCTGCGTCGCGGGCGTACAAGTCAACACCGCTAACACCTGTTGCTGGCATATGCGGCATACCTAGATTGCTTTTCAGGAGTTTGTAATGCACATGCAGGGCAGTTGCGTCGGTTTTGAATCGAACCATCATCCCTGCGCTGTCACGACTAAGGCTCCAAACGCTGGGAGTAACGGACGACTGCGCCGAACTCGGCAGCCGATCGAACCAACGGAGACGTTCCTGATCGGGTAGTATTCGCCCTTCGACTCCCCATTCGGTAACGTCGTGCCATTCAAGATCGGCTGACGCATTCTTGTTGACATCCATTGCTGGATCCAGCTTGGAGACGGCGGGGACTTCCTTTTGAGCCCAGACCAAACTGATTTGCGTCGTCATAAGTGAGAAAGCCAGAAATTGAAGAAGCGTCTTCATGATGGTTGGTTTCGTTAAGGTGGGTTGTTTGCCAAGTCCAAGTAATCGACGGTCGTTGACGACTAGATTCTAGACAAAGAAGCCGTCCCCGTTCATGGGCGTCGTCAGAATTAATTATACTTTCGATTATCCGTCTACCTTTCGACGTCCCTTTCCACCTCGGGGTGCAGATCATGTTCAATCGTCGCGATTTTCTTGCCGCAACAGCCGCCTTGACAGCAGGGCCGATGTTTTTACCCACGGCAGGCCACGCCCTTATGCCACTTTACACTTCACCCTCCGAGAGAATCACGCTTGGATTTATCGGCGTTGGCAAGCAGAGCCTTGGCCATCTTGGGAAGTTTCTGGGTAATTCCAATGTAGAAGTCATCGCGGTTTGCGACGTCGTTCAGTCTCGATTGGATAAGGCGGTTGAGATGGTGACACAGCGATACGCGGAACGAACCAAGAGCGGTGAGTATCGCGGCATTCGCCAATTTGGTGACTTCCGTGAGTTGCTCGCTTTGAAAGGGTTGGATGCTGTTGTTGTCGGCACGCCTGACCATTGGCATGCCATTCCTTGCATTCTCGCGGCTCGCGCGGGCAAGCACATTTATTGCGAAAAACCACTTACCCATAACATCGCAGAAGGCCGCACGTTAGTTCAGGAAGTTGCTAAAGCAAAAGTCATATTTCAAACGGGCAGCCAGCAGCGAAGCGAGTTTGGTGGCCATTTCCGAAAAGCAGTGGAAACCATCTGGAACGGTCGCATTGGCGAAGTCAAGCGAGTTCGCATCGGCGTTGGCGGACCAGCGAAGCCCTGTGACTTGCCGACCGAAGAAACTCCCGCAGGTACAGATTGGGACATGTGGGTCGGCCCTGCCCCCATGCGAGGCTACAACCAAATACTGTGTCCCCAGGGTGTCCATAATCATTTCCCACTATGGCGGTCGTACCAGGAGTACGCGGGTGGTGCACTGGCGGACATGGGCGCGCACCATTTCGATATCGCGCAGTGGGCGTTAAAGATGGACACGAGCGGTCCAACGAAAATCATTCCACCCGCCGACCGGTCGGCTGAAAGTGGACTGAAGTTCATCTACGAAAGCGGCATCGAGATGATCCACAATACGTTCGAGGAGGGCCTCAAGGCCGATTGTGTGTTCGAGGGGACTAAGGGGATACTCTTGGTAAGTCGCAATGGGATTTCGACAAGGCCAACCAGTATCCTCGAAGAACCACTCCTTGATAGCGATCAACGCGTTATGGCCTCCAGCAATCACCATCAAAACTGGATCGACGCGATTCGGTCCGGTTCAGTTTGTATTTGCACAGCCGAGATCGGGCATCGTTCGGCAGCCATCTGTCATCTTGGCAACATCGGCTACCGACTTGGCCGCGAACTAACCTGGGACCCGGTTGCAGAGCAATTCAAAAACGATGCCGAAGCGAATAAGCATTTAGCGAGAGAGCCTCGGGACAAGTGGAAGTTACCAGGCGTCTAAAGAGGTCGTCCAGCTTATTGACCATGGTTTTCCCAATTAAGTCACCCTCCCTCGGCAACGCTTTCCCTCGGCAACGCTTTCCCTCGGCAACGCTTTCCCTCGGCAACGCTTTCCCTCGGCAACGCTTTCCCTCGGCAACGCTTTCCCTCGGCAACGCTGTGAAGCATTTTCGTCCGATCGGAGCTTGCCTCCGACGGACGCCGTTTTGGCGTACTAAAAGTGCAACTCAGACCTTGAAGTACGCCAAAACGGCGTCCGTCGGAGGCAAGCTCCGATCGGACGAAAATGCTTCACAGCGTTGCCGAGGGAAAGCGTTGCCGAGGGAAAGCGTTGCCGAGGGAAAGCGTTGCCGAGGGAAAGCGT
>JANMHA010000233.1:0-53319 GCA_031374925.1 Pirellula sp.
CATCCAAATCAGCTTGGATTGCGTTATACTTCTCTCCGATCCATGTAACGACTTGTGCATCCGGCATGCGATCCATCTTGGCGGAAATGCACCCCAGGAATCAACCTCAATTCGGTAACTTATTGTTTAGCGACGCCTTAATTGATGTTTGGATTGAAAAGAGTCTTATGGAAGAACCAACCAATCAAGAACGCCAGGAGCTTCTCATCAAAATTCAAGAGCTGTGCAAAGCCAAAATCGCCGAATCAAAAAAAACCTGAGAACACGGCCGAGCACCCCTAAGATCGATCCCAACAACATGCCTCTGTGGTTAAATTTGGTCTGAGTGCGTTCCTTCGAGACAACAGATTTTGTTCTGACTTCTATCGGTTTTAAAACATGAACTGGCTTCCAACACTTTTTTCGCATCCCGTTTTTTTGGTTGGAGTCGGCGGTGCCTTCGGCAGCAACCTGCGATATGGAGTTGGCTGTTGGCTAGGCCACTTTGCAACATCCCCGTATCAATTCCCAATGGCAACGACTTCGATCAATGTGCTCGGGTCCTTGATCTTGGGGTGCATCGCAGGAAGCGTCAGCGATCGCACCCAAGCCATTTACTTGATGATGGGAGTTGGTTTCTGTGGTGGCTTTACCACCTTCTCAACTTTCTCGTTGGAGCTAGTCGAGCAATTGCAACGCGGGAAGATAGGACTCGCATTGATGGAATGCGTTTTGAACGTGGTTCTAGGGGTTGGTGCGCTCTATTCAGGCCTGAGCCTTTGCCAAGGCAAAGAATAATCATTCTCCTAATCTTACATCAGACACCCCTCACCACTAAAACTTCCTCGTAACGGCGATTCGCTTGCGATCGATATCCACCTCGAGCACTTTCACTTTCAGGATATCACCTACCGCAACAATTTCACTCGGGTCTTTGACGTAAACATCCGCCAGCTGTGAAATGTGAATAAGTGCATCTTGGTGGACACCAATGTCGATGAACGCTCCGAAGTGCGTCACGTTGGTAATCGCCCCTTCTAGCACCATCCCAGGCTTGAGATCGCTCATCGAGTGCACGTTCTCGGAGAATTGAACGACGCGAAACTCGCTTCGAGGATCACGTCCGGGCTTGGCAAGCTCTTGCAGGATGTCGTTTATGGTTGGCAGTCCAAACGTTTCATCGACGAAGTCTTTCGGCACCAATTTGTGAACGAGAGTCGCGTTGCCGACAAGGGACTTGGTGTCCGCCTTTAGTTGCTTGGCCATCCGCTCGACGATTGCATAACATTCCGGATGGACGGCCGAGTTGTCGAGTGGTTGCTTACCATCGCGTATTCGCAAAAAACCAGCGGCTTGTTCGAACGCCTTGCTGCCAAGCTTTGGCACCTTGAGCAATTGAGATCGGGTTTCGAAGCGACCGTTCTCGTCTCGAAATTGGACGATGTTCTCCGCCAGCTTTGGGCCGATGCCCGCGACATGGGCCAGCAGCGAGGCACTAGCCATATTCAGATCGACCCCGACGCTATTGACGCAGGACTCCACTTCACGATCAAGTCGCTTTCGCAAGAGTTTTTGATTGACGTCATGTTGATATTGGCCTACGCCGATGGACTTGGGGTCGGCCTTGACAAGTTCTGCAAGTGGATCTTGCAATCGGTGCGCGATACTGATGGCTCCTCGCACGGTGAGGTCCAGATCTGGATACTCGCGGGCAGCCAGTTCGCTGGCGGAGTAAATAGAGGCACCCGACTCGCTCACGAGAACCTTCGTTAACGTCAATTCATGTTGGCGAATTAGACCTGTGACAAACGCATCGGTTTCACGCGAGGCGGTGCCGTTGCCGATAGCGATGAGTTCGACTTGGTATTTGGTGATTAAGCCCAGAAGGACTTTGCCAGCACCGTCGATATCGTTTTGCGGTGCAGTCGGGTAGATGGTTGTGTTGGTCAAGAATTTGCCGGTGCCATCGACGACGGCGACTTTGCAACCTGTGCGGAAGCCAGGATCGATACCGATAGTGACTTTGGGGCCAGCGGGCGGCGATAGCAAGAGTTCACGAAGGTTTTTGCCAAAGACAGCGATTGCTTCTTCGTCGGCTTTTTCCTTGAGTTCTTGGAGGACGGTTGTTTCCGTTGCTGGCAGGAGAAGTCGTACGCAGCAGTCTTCGACGGTAGTGAGTAGATCGTTATGAAATTCAAATTGACGATTGGTAACAAGTTGTTGTTTGAGTTGGGCGACAGTTTGTTCTTTGTCGACTTCGATACCGATCCGCAGCATCCCTTCGGTTTCGCCACGAAGCATGGCGAGTAAGCGGTGAGAAGGGATTTTTGAAGCCGGTTCGCCAAACTCGAAGTACATTTCAAACTTGGTGGCTTCTTCTTTTTTACCACGTTTTACTTGGGAGGTAACGCGACCTCGCGATTTAGCTTCTTTAGCAAGCCAAGTGCGAGTGCTGGCTTGATCCGCCCAAGACTCAGCAACGATATCGAGCGCTCCTTGAAGTGCGGCTGCTTGGTCGGGGACTTCCAATTCCAGGTTAACGTATTGCTTGAGAATTTCTTGTTTGGGGCGCCCGAGTACTTTCTGGCTTAACAGCAGATCGGCCAAGGGCTGCAGGCCACGTTCACGAGCGATGGTGGCTCTGGTACGGCGTTTGGGCTTGAATGGCAAGTAGATCGCTTCAAGGGTTTGCATATCGGTGCAAGCGATAATTTGTTTTCGGAGAGCGTCCGTCAGCAGTCCTTGTTCGTCGATAGTTTTGAGGACGGTTTTCTTACGAAGTGCCAGTTCTCGGGCTTTTTCGAGGGCATCTTCAATGGCACGCAATACCATTTCGTCGAGTCCTTGGGTAACTTCTTTGCGATATCGAGCGATGAAGGGGATAGTGTTTCCCGCGTCCAGGAGTTCGATGGTAGCTTGAATTTGTCGTTCGGAAATGGACAGAGCTATGGCAATTTGTTTTGAAATAGCAAGTAGTTCAACATCGATCGTTGTATCGAAGGCCATGAGATAGTGGCTAGTTTGCAAGAGGTAGGATTTGGTAAAATCGGTTGATTTTTCAGGATAAGTAGATTTGAGTAGTGGCTTTGATAAGCAAAAAGTGGAGGCAACACAAGTCACGAAGTCAAGTCACGGATTCTGAAGTGAACCTTGGCGAGAGTGTTGGAATCCGTTACACTCCGTGGATCTGGAGTGGCTGGCAGCAGTCAATCCAAAGAAAATCGGGCCGTAGCGCAGCCTGGCTAGCGCGCTACCTTGGGGTGGTAGAGGTCGTGGGTTCGAATCCCGCCGGCCCGACTAACGAAAAGACTGGGTAAAATGAAAATTTTGCTCGGTCTTTTTTTATGTCCCCAATGCCATCTGACACATTTCCGACACACTCTTGGGCTTGCATTGGGTTTGCATCGCTAGGCTTTGTTCCCATCGGCTTCTACGATTCGGCGTGAACCTTCAACACGACGTACGGAGCAAAACGATGGCAACCATTGAACAGGACACGTCTTCAAAACAATTCTTCATTCGGTTTCGTTTTGTCGGTCGGTCCTACAAGCGGTCGCTCAAAACCGAAAACAAAAAAGACGCCCAATCAGCTCTTTCAAGGCTTAACGAAACCTTGTCGCTGGTTCAGCGTGGTTTTCTCATCATGCCGCCCGATGCCGATCCTGCGATCTACTTGCTTTCAGGGGGCAAAGCTACGAAAACTCCAAAGCATGAAAGGGAGATTACCTTGGGTGAATTATTCACAAAGTACCAATCGGCACTGCCAGTTCAAGCCAAGGAAAAAACCACCCTCAAAACCGAAGAGACACACCTAAAGCACTTTCGACGCAAACTGCCGCTCTCCAAGCCGCTTAATGAAATCACGACTCACGACATTCAACAGTTCGTTAACGCAGAATCGAAACGCAAGTTTTGCAAACATTTGATCGGCCCCGACACGATCATACGTGAAATCGTAACGCTCAAAGCCATCTTCCATTGGGCTGAAAAACAAGAGCTCGTCGACAACGCTCCGCAACTTCGCGGGCTGGTCTATGGCAAGCGCGACGAGAAGCCTCCATTCATGACGCGAACCGAAATCGAAAGAATCATCAATCGAGGCGGCTTGAGCGAACTAGAAATCAAACAATTGTGGGACGCCATGTATCTGACAATCCCCGAAGTTCACGAAGTACTCGAATTGGTTAAAGAGCGGGCACGCTATCCGTTCATCTATCCGATGCTTGCCTTCGTCGCGTTCACCGGTGCACGCCGTAGCGAAGTGATTCGAGTCATGATCGATGACTTTGATTTGGAGAACGGAACGGTGCTGATTCGAGAGAGAAAAGGTAGTCGAATCCGCTCGACTACCTTTCGTCGAGTTGAACTACCAAGCAAGTTTGTTGGAATCATCAAAGAATGGCTATCCCAACACCCTGGCGGGCAATCTGCCTTCGTTCAGAACTTCGATCCCGATTCCACGGAAGTTCCCAAAGCACTTACTGCCGATCAAGCTCGCAGCCAATTCGATAAAGCACTCCAAGGAACCAAGTGGGACGTTGTTCGTGGCTACCATGTCTTCCGCCATTCGTATGCGTCTAACCTTGCTGCCAAAGGGGTCGACCAACGGATTATCGACAAACATATGGGACACCAGACGGAAGAGATGCGAAAACGCTACCAGCATTTGATGCCAGAGGTTTGCAAAAGAGCCGTTGAAGCATTGATGATGTGAGCGAACCGATGACCAAGCATTTCAATCGTGCCCGTTCTTTGTCGCGACAGTCGGGAGTAGGGGAGTAGTTGCAACTGCGAACATAAAAAAAGCCCATCACCGTTGGGCTACGATGACGAGCAATTCCTCGCAACTCAAGCGTCACTGCGAAATACTTAATCGGCCAGAAGCCCTTCGTTTTGAATTCGCTTAAGCTCTTCGAGAGAAACGATCCACTCCTGGCTCTTCCCGCGTCCGCAATCGCGTTTTGATGCGTTCACTCGGCCAAGTCGACACCATTCTCGCACCGTGAATTCCGCTTTCCCAAGAATCCCAGAGACTTCACCCACGGAATACCACTCCTTTACAGGAGTAGACTCTTTCGCGATTTGATGAAGTTCTGCAACCATCGGCTCGAAGCGACTCAGCCGATCGTCGATCGATAAAAGGATTCGAATCATTGCCACAAGGGACTCGCGTTCAGACTGGATACGAGATACTTGGTCCCGCAATTCGGATTCCCGATCCGCGTAGGTCAAGCGATCAAGGCTCAATCGAAGATCGCTCGACAGGGTCTCGTTTTGTCGCGATTGCAAAACCATCGCCTGTTTATGGGCTTCTTCGGAACGAATGATTCCCAACGACTTGACCGACATGACTACTCTCCAAAATTGATCCAAGATTGACTACCAACGACGACTTCTAGCTGCAATTTGTCTCGTCCCGTTCCTTTTCATCCCGACGCGGAGTGGGGGATTGAGGAAGTGAACGACTTCCATCAAGGTATGCTTTGAGTTGTTCGTCACTGACCCGAATCGTTCCTCGATTGGGACCAATGCGAAAGGCCTCCAAACTGCCACCTTCGACCAATTCGTAAACTGTCGAAAGACTGCACCGGAGTTTTCCAGCAACTTCGCGGATTGTCATCATGACGTGGAATTTCCTTTGCTGGCTGCGGCGCTCTCGTCACGACTCGGCGACTCTCGTGTTCGTGACTTGAGCGCTTCCCAAAAATGCTTTCGACATAGATATCCGGTCAGTCCGTCCTTGAACTGAACTTGGACTCCGTCGTCCCCTTGGACGCGGCACCACAAGCACTTGCCAGTGCCAGTCTTTTCGATTGTTACAATCATCTTCATCTCCATTCGAATGAAAAAAGGTTAGAAGCAAAAAACAGATAAGATCAGTTGCGTGACTCAAAAAGCATCAGCGTGTCATGCAATCCAGGGATGAAACTGGATCGGTAAACTTTGTTTGAGCTGGAAGCTCCATGGCTGAAGCGAATGATGTCCGTACACGATTGCTTGAGCCCGCAGCCAAACGCGAGCCGTTTGGTGTGATAGGTAATTGGCAGAAAGCCACCGTCTTGGTCTGAATAGTCACCCATCAAGATTGCCAACTTCCCGCCGGGCGCGAGAACACTGGTACAAGCCCGAATGAGACGTTCATATCGAAAGAGGAAATAGCTGAAATTGGGAGCGCCGCTCATATCGCGGGCGTCGTCGGTATATTTCTTCTGTCGGAAGTAAGGTGGATGAAGCCAAATGAAATCGAATTTGCCAATCCCTTCGTAGTTCGTGGGATCGCAGGCATCGAAGCCAAAACGGATATCTTCGGAGCGACACAAGATTCCGAGTTCGTTGCAAACATCTTTGCATGTCCCGGATCCAGTCATTGGGTCGAAAACGGTTTTGGGTCGAAAATACTGTATTACGTCCTTGATGAGTTCTCCGGAGCAATTGCCTGGATAGCGAGAGTCTCCGTAGTTGCCTCGCCATGGCTTGTGATAGAGGCTTGTTAGCCAAGGGACAGGCGATCCGTTTTGTGGTGCCCGTGGCAAAACCGCAATCGTTTGCGGAAGGTACTTTGTGGTTGCGATGCTACGCATGATGAAATTGGGGAAAATGAATAATGTTGCCTGAAGTGCAGGCGTGATTCACGAACGCACGCACGGCCTGCCGTCAAATGCCGCAGCCCTCGCAAGGGACCGGCTTGACGGTTCTAAGGCCGAACGCGTGCAATGTTCCGATCCGCCTGCACGGTCTGTTCTCACACGGGTGTACCGAATGGGTGTGTTCCAAAAGAGTTGCAGAGGTAAGGGGTAAACGGGCCCACTTCTGCAAATAGGAAAGATCATGAAGATCAAGTTGCTGGAAGCATGTTGGCTTCGCCACAAAAGTGACACATCAAGGTTCGAGGGGCGGTCACGGCCACCCCTCAATAGCGACTATTGTGCAGACTCTTGCTGCATCAGGATTCCGATCTTTTCGTTTGCCTGTTGGCAAAGACTGACCAGATGCCCCAAATTGTCATTGCCGAAACTGCGTGTGTATTTCCATCCATCGCGAGCCTTGTAGGCACGCTCGAAGGAAACGGAATAGAAGATGCGAGGCATTCCTTGGACTGTGTATTCACGAGCCCAAATACTTGCCGAACAATCCTCAACACGAAGCGTCAACGCTGGCCTCTTCTTTGCATCCGGCAAAGTTGTGGGCGCAATCGGTGCGACCACTGTTCCTACTGCCTTCGGGGAGACAGAAACGTCCTTGTTCTTATTCTTTTCCATGGGAAAGGGGGGGAAAGGGAACGGGTAAAAAACCCAGCCGGTCATTGGCAATCGAAACCGTGATAACGATCGATTGACCGGTCTGGCTGCTTAAAAATTGCTTTTGAGCTAGTCGTTTTCGACGCTCAATTGTTCTTGGCGGTTCTCGCTTTTGCTGCCCTGTGGATTGCACTCTAAATCCAATATGAACTCCCAGGCGCGACCGAGAAGCATTTGTGCGATTGGCAAATCATCGCGACCGAGAGAATTGGTTGTTTTCCAATCCTCGCCTTCCTTGTAAATCTTCTGTGTTACGACTTTGTGGAAAACTTGATCGCCCGAAGGATTTTGAAATACGGATACTTTGATGCCGCGTCTTCGAAACACTTGTATTGGCTTGTTGCTGATGGATTCCGACATGGATGGTTTCGTCTCTCTTCTTTGAGTTGCAGTGCCTGAAAAAGATTGCGAGTAACCGGTAAAATTGCGGGAATTCGCGATAAACGACTTGCGATTGCAAATCAGTGACTTGGCCGCCGTCAGGGGCAGCGGCCAAGATCGTCCATGAATATTCCTGCCTACATTAAGTGGCGCTCGAAGCAACTGCATTGCCGATATTTGTTTGATTGGTGATCGAAACAATTTGGCCGAGCAGTGCTGCGCAAACTTGTGGAGTTTCGCCACGTATGTCCGCAACGCGCACAAGCTGATTGGTCTTCGCGGAGCGAAGATCGAGCATCAGGATGTATTGAGGCGAAGTCCACGAATGCGAAACTTTCTGGATATGCAAAAACATCCCATCGCTAACAACTGAAGCGATCGACTGTTGGAGCATGTTTCCTTTCAATAACGACGCAATCCATTGAGTCATGGCAAGTTTGGGGAAATGGAACAAACGTGACAATGCACGCCACTTGGATTCGGTTGCACATCCCTGAGAAGGCAGCCGGTTAAGAGTGGATTGGGATCTCGATCGCAATGGATTTGGATCGAAAGGTGTATTAAGTGGAACAGCTTCCCTCCGCCTCAGCGGAGCGCGATCCGACCGTGTGTTGAGGATCGCGGGGGTGCCGGGGTCTCCCTGGCATTTAGGTATTGGATCGTGGTTGTGGAACGACCGACCAATGGCGGAATACGAGCGCAGCGAGAACGCCCTTGCGAATACCTAAATGCCAGGGAGTGAGGAGCGTAGCGACGAAAGCACTGGCACCCCGGAAGCTGTTGTAAACAAACGAGTTGTAGAAATTGGTCCTTCATCGGTAGCGAGGTCCGCGGTGGACCTATACCGGACCAATTGCGGACGTCTAAATTAATCGCAAAAAATAGGTTCATTCGGTATTTCCAACGCTATCGCTAAACAATGGCTTGGGTTCGTCCGAATCACAGCCATAGAAGATGGGAGCTGTTAGTGCCTTTTCCGGTGTCCAGTCTGCGAACACTGCAAATCGATGAATGTACGCGGCATCTTTCTTGGCCATTGCCTTTCGAAGCAAGTCGCGACGACCTTCGGTTGGAGATAAATGGAGGACCGTGAACGAATCAGCCGATGTTTGAAAGTGCTTTTGATGTAAGCCAGATGAAAGTAATCCAGCGAAACCGGGAGCTTTGGAGCCACATATTTGCGAAATCCCGCTCGAAGCTCGATCGATCTCCAAATAAAAAGCCTTTGAATGATCTCCAACTTGAAGTGCAAACACTGCATCCGGCGCATTGACCAACCTAGGTTTTTCTCGAATCACTGTGTAGATTCGAAATCGATTTTGAAGTTCGACTGCGCTTGGATCGATCTCGTCCCATTCACCGTACCATCCCATAAGGGTTACCGCGTTCTGTTTTGCAATCGCTTGGTCCAGCCGCAAATGCGTTTCCGCCACATCGGTCCAATGCCACAAATGGGAAACGGTAGGAGTACGATAACAAACGTTCAAATAGCGTTCCTCACCAAAATGAGCCGCGACCAACTCAGCACCTTGCCTGCTAGGGAAATACACAGGAGCGGGATTGCCTGAACTTGGGTTTACAACATGCATCGTGGTTTTATTGATAAGTCCGGCGACAACCAAGTCTTGCAACATGGACCGCATCACGCGATCGTTGGTAATGCCCAAGCAATCTTGGATTTGCTTACGAAGAAGGGTGTAGTAGTCGCAGACGGCTTTCACTGCCAACAGTTTTCGCGGAACTTGTAAATTCATGACGGATTGTTAGAGAAGTGGATTTCTCGTCCCCATCGCTTTTTGTTTCCTCGGGCGAACGGGCTCAACGTTAGATGGCGCACCACCTTCCAAAAATTCTTCGATTCTGAGACGGTCGTCCGCTGGGGCTAGGCTTGGGGTAAAGTAATAATCGTGACTTCGATGGATTTCTCGAACAATCCAATCGACTGCGGCTGCTCGTGCCTCTGGACTCAAGAATGGGTCTTTCACGGTTGCCGTCGTGAATTCAAACCCATGGCCCTCACGGACGCGAGCACTTGCAGTTCTGCGCGAATGACCTGATATAATTTGTGAGTACTGCGCGAATTGATCTTGAACCGATCGCTCCAATTTACCGGTCCTGTCCCATTCGATCAGAATCTTCTCAAGATGTACCCATTTGTGGCTCAGCGTTACGCCATAGCTTTCGCTATCTGAGATTGTCGATGACTTCTGGTCAACATTTGATTTCGCAAGGCTCTTGCCCGATAGGTGAGTTAGCCCATCGCTTGCGCTTCGGCCACCGCCAAGCAGGTTACCGTTTCGATCAACGCTTGCCGAAATCTGCTTTTGCTTGGCCGCTGCAATGGAATCTTGCTCGGCTTCGACTGTTCCATCGGACCTCCCAGTGCCTTCCGCTCTGCTTTTGCCCTTGGAATATGTTTCGGATGACTCGTCGATTTGAAGCCACTCGTATCCGCCATGACGTTCGACCTTGTGGAGTAGTTCGGTGAAATCGATGTTTTGGGAATAAAGGAGTCTCGCCATCCGATCGACATCCTCAGAGCCGGTCATTCGAAATGCAACAATCGTATTTATTACGGCAATGAGTTCCGATGCCAGGTCCAAGTCACCTTTGCTTAGACTGACAAAGTCGGTCGTTGCAAGTATTAGACTTAGTCGCAGTTTGCGAGCTGTCCTCGCCATGTCACCGATTCCAGGTGTCACGTACTTATGGGCTTCTTCGATGAACAGCGAAAAGGGCTTTCGCAGCTCCCTTGGCGTTACCAACATGGCATCCATAACGTCATGGATAAACATGTTTGCAATGGCGTTATTCTGATCATTGCTCGCAAAAGGTGACCGCGAGACTTTGACGAAGACATAGTCGCTCTTCCCAATTGCTTCGTGTATTGCGAAGCATGGATCATTCACGCTAGCGGTCAGCATTTGTTTCAGCAGTGGCCCGTGCATCGACCGAATTCGGTTGAGAAACGATTCTGCTTCTAAGCGAAAATCGCGAACATTTTTCATTTGATGCAATATCTCGAAGTCCGCCACAATCTCGCGTGACAGAAGCGGCCGAATCTTTGCATAAACCCGATGATGGTCTGGATTATAGATATCGATCATCAGGTCTGCGTTTCCAACAGACAATCGTTTTCCATCAACAAGGGTAGAAAGTGCTGTAAAAACATTCTGGAACATTCTTTGAACGCGAGGCATTCCCTCAAATCCAGCATTCTGTCCTTGTTTGATTTGGTAGTTCTCGGCAAAGGATTGGACCTTGGTGTGCTGCCAACTCTTGTAGATGGTTTCTTGCAGTTCCGGATGATAGGACTTGGGATAGTGAAACCGAAGGGGATCGTATCGGGCTAGTTGAAACGGACTAAGTTCAATCACATGAATCTTTTGAAAAATGCGTCGATCTTGATCGTCCACAAACTGGCTGACGCTGTCTGCCAAGAAATCCTCGATCAAGTCGCCACTATCGACCACGAGAAACCCTCGCTTGTTCCGACGGTGCTCGCGAAGCATTTGCCAAAGGAGGCGGCTTTTTCCAGCACCGGTTACTCCAAAAATAGCGACGTGATTCTCAAGTTGATCGTCGGTCAAACTGAAAATTTCACGCCGCTTACCATTCTTAGTGCTTGATGGCACTGGCTGAATTGAACCCAATCTGTACTTTCTCATTCTTCGCCCTTCGAATGGTTGCAATCAATGTCGATCGACAATTGGTCTTTCACCTTCGCTAGCCGTTTACGTGTCTCCCTAATTTCAGCCGCGACGTCCTCGGCGGCTCCAATTGGTGACGATTCCAGACTCTCAATTCGATCCTCAAGATCTGCAACTAGCCGTTTACTACGGCGAGCTCGTTCCGACTTCTTGAGACTATGTTGCTCCTCATTCTGTTGACGGGCTTTTCCCTCTTCGATCAACGGTAGAAACGAAGTCAGCATTTCCTCTGCTTCAATATCCGCTTGGAACGAGGATATTCCGCTATAAAACTTGTTCCTGAGTCTCGTCTCGAAAAGCGCTTGTGGCACTACTGGACTAAGAAGATCCGAATGTTGCTTGTAAAACTGCACCACCCCGTCTCGGACGGCATCAACATACGCTTGCCTATCAATCTCATCCTTTTCCGCACGGTCTTCCTCGACGGCTTTATTAGCTGCCGCTTGGCGTTCTCGCTTCTGACGTTTCTTGGACTCATGTCGCTCGCGTTGGGCCGAAGCCAAGCGATCATACTGCGACTGCAATACACTTTTTTGGCGAGCTACCATTTCATTCATCCGAACTTGCATCGAACGCAATGGCGCTCCTAGGTATCTAAGCATGAATTGAATTGGAGGAATCGTGACAACCGCAACTGAGTAAACGAACCAAGCAGCCAGCAGGGCGCGAATTACGATTAAGAGTAGGTCACCGACACTTGCAATACCCCAACTCCAAATTCCAAGGACGGTGTATCCGAAAAATACGGCTGCCGCAGTTCGAGATGCCATTCGAATTGCAACGATGCTCGCCCTTGAGATCTGCTGACCGATGAAGGTCAGCAGAGTTGATAGTACAATCAAAGGCAGAATGTCGTCCGCCTTTATCCAATCGAGTAGGCTCATTCTTGGAAGTCCGGCAAAGTTGGGATTTCGTCTGCCTTTGCTAATACTGGGACCAATGGATACCCAGCTCCGCTGAGTTTAGCGATCCAGTGTTTTGCCCAACCTTCGTCGCAGAAATAGAATCCACAATGGCCTCCTGTCTTGATGAAAGACACGAGCGACTCAAGTAGTCGTTGCTCACTCAATTCTCGATTCTCGCCGTTGTCGTCTAGATCCGACAAAACAAGTAGGACTGATTTAGCACGCCCGTTGGCTACATTTGGAATACGCATGAGATGATCGAGCGCACTGGAAATCGCTTCATTCACAAATGAGCCGTTTGGGTTTGCATTGGCATGCAAAAACACTCGCAGCGAAGCTGGCGTTGAAAATCGCCTTTTAAAGGCCACAGGGCTACCACTCCAAAGAAGGGAGTGTGACGTCCCTCCGATTTGTGCGATCACCAACTTTTCCGTATTTGACCCGACTCGATCCTTAAAATATTTGGTCAATACTCTCTGTAGGAATTGAAAAGCAATTCCGTCATCGGCCATAGGTCCGCTAAAACTGGCGGAAAGATCGACGACTACTAGAACAACGTATTCAGTCTCGTCCGCAACAAATGGACTACTTTTGGAAGCGAGTCGTTGCTGAATCGACGGTGGACCGTTGGAGTCTGCTGCGTCACGACGCGGCTCACAACCAACAAATAGGACGTGGGCTAGAAAGATGACAATTAAACATGCCATCGCGTTTTTTGGTCGGATCATTATAGATTTCTCCCTTTGTTTTTAGCTAGTACGGAACATTTTCGACTCAAGGTTCTGGAATGCTGAACGGCGAATACATTGACTGCCGCAAAGACGATGGTCCCGATCAAAGCGGATGCAGAAAACGTGAGAACTCCCCAAGTTGCATTGACCACTGAATAATAGAAGAGACAACTATCTCCAACGAGCAAGATTACCGCCAACGTGGCGATGACATCTCTTGTTCGTTTGGGTTCACTGAGGTCATCCTCTCGCAAAGGCTCATACGGTAGCCAGTGGTTTAGCGCGATCAGCCATGCAATCCAGACGAATAGCATGAGGATAAACGCAGCCGGATGAGCTAGTTTGAGACGGTAAGTCGCCTCATAATTTTGCAGGAATGAAAGAAGAGGCAGCGCCTTATCGAGTCGGGTACCCAGTGCATCGATGAATTGTGCTGCGCCCTCGGCGATCAGCGTCCCATAGATACAACTCAGCCCCACTTTGGTAATGATCTGAAATACGTAATACCAAATCCTTGCCCCTACCAATGGCCAGTTAATTGGTTTCGGTTCTACACGATGCGGTGGGGTAGGCGCTTTGCCATTTGGATTGAATGGCTTTGGCAAATCTACCCGATTGCGATCATTTGGCTTGTTCGCCGGAATCGCTTGTTCCGCTTGAATGGTTGCGGACATAATTAATACCTTTCTAGAACGAGGGAAACAAAAAAAACACTCAGCACGAGAAACATGAAACTTCAAGGCTCAAAGTCCACAACAGGAGCGGGCGGATTCAACGACGCCGAACCGGTTTTTGGTGGCATCGGAGTAACAGAAATGGATTGAATCTTGCTGGCTTCACGCAACGAAGCGTATGCCGATTGAACGCCTGCGAGCATTGCCGCTCCGCTCACTGCGCCAACCAACCACCATTGCCAAGCCAAGGCGAGTACCTCCATGAATGGATTGGCCCGGCTTTCGGTCTCAATTTTGAACATGACATTTTTCCTTCCACTAGAGATAAAACAAAACGATTGGAAACGCATCAAGAGGTTGCGAGCCAATTGCGATGCATCGCAAGTTTGCATTTGTGCATTGCAGAAAGTGGCTGTACTACACTCCACTGATGTATGGCGCTCATGTTCCAAGTTTGCGCGTCTACGACGAGCAATTCCGACAAATATGGAAAATCGAGACGAGCGTTGCATCCAACAAGTCATGCTTCGATCATGTGACTTCGCACCGACACCCAAAGCTGAGCGAGGTTCTGACTTGCGCTTTTATCAAGTCTCTGTTAGAGTGTGCTTACTATGAACAATCCTCGTGAAGAAGAGTTCGATCCGGATGACTTAGACAAGCCCATGCCAGAGGGGGCACGAAAGAAAGCTTGGCTCGATGATTTTGGATGGGTTGTTCCCGATTGGAAGCCCGATGCAGATGCTCCAAATTTGGATGTGCCCATCATTCAAGCGATGATCGATGGCAAGCTCAGCAAAGAAGAATCAGGTCGCGTCATGCTCTTGACCCAAACTTTTCGAACATGGCGTGATGCACTAAAGCAAATACTGATCGAAGGCGTGGCTTCCGAGCGAGCAAACAACGAAGAAAAAGAGACCAAGCCTGAGTCAGATGTCTAGTGGTTGCAATAGAAGCATGAGCTTGTCTTTTGCAAGCTTGTGAACAATTGCAACACGATGTTTGGTCATTTTTAATTCGTCTCCAATCGTTGCGAAACTGAATTCGTATTCGTATCGCATCGTCAGAACCAGTTGCTCTTCCTTCGTTAGTTGATTCATGGCCATCCTGATTGTCCCAGCCCTTTCAGCCCGATTGGCTAACTCGAAAGGTGTAGCACTCGAATCGGAAGTATCACGTTCGATATTTTCGAGGGACATCAGCACATGTCGGACGACGGGCTTTTTTCTCGGACGGTGGCTGGGTAATTGAAATTCCCTTGGAAACAAGTGTCGAGCTATCGTATCCAACCGATTCAACACTCGAGAGGGCACTTTCTCACGATTAAGCTCCTTAAGTCCAAGCATTGGATCCTCTGCCAACTGGATCGAAAAGCTACTTAGAAGTACATCGATTAAGTCCCTGAAAGCGACGCCTGGTGCTTGTCGTTGACGCTTTCTCGCCACACGTCCGACCACCCCATGGAGCCATGCATGGGACAGCACATTCGAAAGCCAAAGAGATGAACCGTTTGTATCGCGACTGTTCATAGATGCGAGATAGAGTTCCACAAACCCTGTTTCGTCTTGGTCTGGATTGGCAAAAATCATTGCAATACCCCTCGTGATGGCTCAAACTAGCAGACGCTCTGGAACGCACAGAATGATGCTACAGGACGTTGAATGGGAACTTCTATGAGGGATTTTCTGGAACGCCCGGTAATATTCGGGAATTTGGCTTAGCCTCTACCAAGGTGTCGAAGAATGTTGGATAACAAACACGAAATCGATCCAGATAGGCTCAAATATTTCATGAGCCTTAAGGGGTTCGATATTGCAGGTCTCGCGAGATCGGCGGGGATATCCGCCGACACTGTCAAAGATGTACTTCATGGGTTCAGAAAGAAGGACGGAAGTACTACCAGAGTGAACGACGGAACATGCAGGGGGATAGCGAGAGTTCTCGACACAACAATAGATCAACTCACCAAGGGAAGCCCTTTGGCGTCAACATCGTCGATGACCTTACCGACAGCGCTCCAAGGTAGCCTATGCGATTTTACGGCGTTCATAGATGACAGAACGCATGGGTTCGTGGGGCGCGACGTCTACTTCGAGGCGTTGGACTCGTTCATCTCCACAAACGAGAGCGGCTATTTCATGCTCCGAGGCGAGCCAGGGATCGGGAAATCGGCTTTCATTAGCAAAGTGGTCAAGCTTCGCAAATGCATTCATCACTTCAATATTGGTCTGCAAGGCATCAATCGTCTCGATCAATTCCTGGGAAATGTTTGTTCTCAGCTCATTGGTCGATTTCGGCTGCCGTATGTCTGTTTACCCGAAGATATTCGGGAAGACGGCGCGTTCCTGAGCAAAGTATTGAACGAAGCCGCAAATACTCGGAGCCGTGAGCCGAAGATTGTTATCGCAATCGACGCACTGGACGAAGTCAATCAGCCAGACATCGGCCCACTTGCGAACATCTTGCATTTGCCGCACGTACTGCCGAACGGAGTTTTTGTCGTTGCGTCCTGTCGAATGCAGCACGACTTGCAGCTCTCGGTTGCCAAGCAGCGTACACTTGACCTTGAAGCGAATAGCGATGGCAATCTCGAAGACCTGCGAGAATTTATTGAATCGAGAATTCGGGACTCAAACATCCAATCGTGGATCCAATCACACTCGGTCAGCGCATTGGACTTCGAATCGCTATTGGTGGAAAAGAGCGAGGGAAACTTCCTGTATGCAACCTATGTTCTAACTGCCATCGGTAGTGGTGACTTTACTGACGTAACATTGAAAGAACTTCCCGCAGGTATACGGGCCTACTACCAAATGCATTGGCGCAAGATGAGGGATCGTCGCCCACATGACTTTGATTCGGTAACGCGAGGCATCGTGTGTACGCTGGCGGCAGCAGACGAATCGCTTAGTGTTTCAACCATCGGTGAAATTTGCGAATGCCCAAATTACGTTGTACAAGACATATGCCGTTCCTGGCTTGAGTTCCTCGATGTGGGGACTGATTCGACAGGTGAACAAACGTATCGACTGTATCATAAGACCTTCAAGGAGTTCTTGGAGGAAGAGGTCGATGTTGGGCTCAGGGACCACAAGCGAAAAGTCACTGATTGGATTCTAAAGCGATATCGGCTTCGCAAAGCCAAATAGTGCAATGGAACACACTGCTTAAGCGCCGTTAAACCAAAATGCTCAAAGGTATTCGGGGCATAAATTGAACACTCCCTGCCGAATGCTCGGGAAATTTTGCAATGCTAGACGACTTTGGACTTCGAAAACTACCAACGTTCCTCATCGAACAAGAGCGCTGGGATACAATTGAAGAGGTCTTCTCCGACTTGCGCGTTCTAGAACAGAAAATCGAATCTGGGTGGGCTTTGGAACTCGCGGCGGAGTTCCGGCTTTTGCTAGTAGGACTGCCAGCGGACCACCGTTTCTGGCGACTAGCGACACTCATTTCGAGCGCGTTGGACGAATCCATGGGTTTTTTGTTGAGACATCGTTTCTGCCTATTTCAGACTCTTTGGAATTCGATCGTTCCAAAACTGGAGAATGATTCGGTAGACAGAAATCCGTTTGAGCCGAACGCAACAGATCCTTGTTCAATTCGGGTGCTATTGGAAAATTGGCGATCTCAAAAGTTGAGTGAACCAGGTTTTGTTTGGGTTCAATCATTTCGACCGATGATTGTCGCAGCAAACAAATCGTCTGCGACTGTCTTCAGTGCCAATCTAGCGTCCGTTAGCCGCATTGCTATTAGCGCAGATGGCTTTTCGGTGGCGACCGCTTCTATTGACGGCGTAGGAAGAGTTTTCGACCTAAAAACCGGACGCGAGCGATGGAGCAGAGCTTTTTTCGATCGGACCGAGAAAACTCCAACTGATTCGGAAGGAATCGAATTAAGCCAAGTAGAGGTAGCCTCCACGCTTGGCGACGAATCGCTGCAAGAAAACATTCGCTTCATAAAACTTGCAGAGTCTAACGAAAAACACACAAGTCTTTCATCGCATTTTTTCTCATGCATGAAGCCAGTCAAGCACAAGGCACAATTTCTTTGGGGGCAAGCCAACGGCGACGTCGAATTGTTGGACTGTCGTTCGGGGCGTCACCTTCGACTTGTCCACCAACACTATCGTGCGGTGCTCGCGGTCGGAGTAAGCCACGATGGTCATCGCTTTGAGAGTCTCAGTGATCAAGGTCGTTTCCTTGTATCCACGGATCAATCCGATGATGTCCATGAATTCATACTGCTCGATGAAGAGTCTTCCAAACAGGGGATTCCACTTGCATCAATCGACGATGAAAACCGTCGAATCGGATTGGTGATTCCAAATGAAGGAATACGTATATTCAATTCCACAACGGGGGAGCAGCTCATTCGAATTCCTTGTGCAAGCCATGTAACGCAACTCTCTTTCGTTTCGAGCTCGAAAGAAATCCTACTCGTCACAGGCGACGGAATCCACATTTGGGATGAATCCGGAATTGCTACGTTTCACTTTGACCGCTATCCGGCCAATTGTGTTGCCATCGCCCCAGATAGGACATGGATGGCGATAGGCTGCGAAGACCACGTCGTTCGTGTTATCGACTTGAGTTCGAAGACTGAGACTGGACTTGCAGTCGGGCACAATGGCTCAATCAATGATATTGCAATTTCGCCAGATGGATATTGGATTGTATCTTGTAGCGATGACACAACGGTTCGAGTTTTGAAGCTCAAGGAAACGCAGGTTGCGACCGTTCCAAGTGCTCATGTATTACCTCAAAAGCGAGAAGCGAAGTCGCCGAAAAACGAGGTCGAATTATCGAGTGAAGTTTTGAGTTTAGACTTCTCTAGTGATGGGACAAGGCTTGCATCTCTCTTCAGCGACGGCAAGACTCGCATTTGGGAAACCGGTCATTTCAAATGCATCGAAACGCCAAGTTCAGGCAAGACGCAATTTGGGCATTGGCCTGCACTGCGCAATAGGCTTGTGTTCTCACCGGATTCTGAACACCTCGCATGCCCAAGCCAAGTCGATTGGGTCGCGTTTTGGGACCTATCCAAAAACAAAACTCCTGTGGAGAAGGTTCCGAGTCGTTGGCGGAATCTATTCGCTTGGTTTGGAGGGAAGAAGGGGAGTGGCCAGGATCATTTGTCTCCAATGGTGCAAAAGACTCCGTTTTCGGCCATCGATCTTGCGTTTACAAGGGACCATAGCCAAATTGTGACAGCAGAAAGCGGTTCGATCGTATTGAGGGATTTCCCATCGTGTTCAGTTGTAAAGCGATTTGCAGGGTTCGTTGGAAGCCCAAATGCGATTGCACTGAGCCATGATAACGAATTCATTGGCGTTGTTGATGAAAAGGGTACGATCACCGTCTTGCAAACTAAAACGAACGCAATCCACCGACGGTTAGTAATCGGGGAATACGTGCCGCCGCCATCGCCTTGGAATGCGCGATCAAGAGTTGAGTTCTCAACGGACGGCAAACGCATTGCTCAATCTACCGAGTCAATGGGTGGTCGGATTTGGGACATTCAGAGCGGAACAATTTCTGCGGAATGGAAGGGGAACGCGGATATCAGCAACCGGCTTAACGATATGCCATGGCAACTAAGTTCAGAATCTGGAGCGGACGCAGCGATTCGGTCAAAAGTTTCCGGTACGGCTTCCGCTTGGTTTCCCAGTGGGTTGCGCCATCTCTGCTCGCATCCAACCGATTTAATGTGGGCGGGTGTCCAAGACGATCAGATCGTGATTATTCGCCTAGAAGGGGATCGCAATGGTTTGGTGCAGACGAATGTTCTAAGCCCTAAGTGAATCATGTCAGCGAGAACCTTGAATCAACGGTGGTTTGCACCCGTGGACAGGCACTTTTGGACGTCAGCCTGTCGTTTGTTAGGCACAGTATTGACACCTTCCATGCTGCGAGGGCTGTTCGATAGTCAGAAAAATCTTGCTGGTCGGTTTTATAGGATCGAATTCTCCGGCTAACGTTCGCACGATAAACGTCAGCGATCGTACAAAGTCGCATCGACGAAAGTTCAAGGACTCAACCTGTAGAAACTTATGTAGGTCCAATCGCTTAACGACGGAATATTTCCGATCGCCCGAATCGGATTCCGCATCATTTAGCCAATAGTACTCGTCGATCCGAAATGCAGTGCAGAGATACCAATCATGCATTATTAGATTTTCGACGAGGGTTTCGGGCGAAGCGACTTCTCGAACGCACCAAATTCGTTTTGAGTGTTTCATCGCTCAGATTGTTTTCAAATTCGACACGCTAGCGCTGGCTCCCAGTAAAAGTCCTGATCTCCAATCAATTGGGCGCACCAATTGAGGAATTGGCGGATTGGCGGTGCCGGGTGATATTGGCTTGCGATTGCCATTCGCAGTTCCCTTAAGGGATTTGAATAACTGAATCTGAGTTCTTCCTATGTAGCGCTATGCTGGCCTCATGCTATTTCTTTTGACTGTGCCAGCCAACAACGAGCGAGGGCCTCGGTACATGGAAAAGGCTCTTGCTTCGATCCATCAAACTCGGCAACGACGTGCGGTCGGACTCATTTACGGTTCCTACAACGGTCAAATCGGTATCTTCATTCGATGCCAACTCGGAGACCGCGATTCGATCCTTGAACCGATCATCGCAAATTATCCACAATGTTCAATCGTGCCAATCGAAGAGCCAACCGAAATTGATGGGCGTGAAGAGTGGCATCTCGATATCGAACTCAAACCTGAGCTGTACCCGACTCTGAGATTTTCGCAATTCGAAGATGCTCTCAATCATAATTTCGCAGATCCTGTTAGTGGCTTACTGCGAGCCATTCTGCCGGATGATAAGTTTGAATGCCGAATCGAATTGAACGTGCGGCGAGCGTCCCACCGAAGAACACATTCGGCGAGGGCCGTTGTTCGATTGCTTGATCGCGGATTCTTTAGGCGGCATCACAGTATCGCGTCGTTTTATGCTTGGCGTGCAACACGTCCTCACGGTTGGCGGGTTGCCTGGATTATTGGAATGGCAACTTGGTTCACGCCTCATTCCGATAGCACGACACTTGAGACTTCATCCAGCCGATCGCATGAGCGAGAAGAGGACCTCCAAGCTGCATCGGAGAAAGTTGGCGGGCATCTCTTTGAATCCACGATTCGACTTACAGTCTTCGCATCTCAACTCGATAAGCAATCGGCTTTTGCCCGGCTGAACCAAATGTTCGGAGCTTTTGGTGCGTTCACTAAGTCCCGTTTGGCAACTTTTGCTGCAACAAAACCACACCAACAAACTGACCTCAATTCGCGACGATCGTCTTTCCTGTTGTCCCATGAAGAGTTGGCGACATTATGGCATCCTCCAACGGCAACAACTCAAGCGGAACGGTTGCAATCGAGTGAATTTCAGGAGCTGGAAGCTCCTGCCGTTCTCCACTCAGAAGAAGAGGGAACTGTTGTTTTGGGGCGAGTTCGATTTCGCGACGACAAGCGTCTTGTTGGCTTGTCGCTTGAGGATAGGAGACGACACATGGTCATAGTTGGCAAAACTGGCTCGGGGAAGACCAGTCTCATTCAGAACATGCTTCAGAGCGACATGATTGCCGGACGCGGTTTTTGCGTAATAGATCCTCACGGCGACCTTGCCGAATCGATCCCTGCATTTGTACCGAGTGATAGAACCAACGATGTCATTGTCTTCGATGCAGCCAATCGAGAGTTTGCATTGAGTTTCAATCCACTCGAATGCGACGATCCGACACGAATCGATCAAGTTACGTCGGGCGTGGTGTCGGCCTTCAAAAAGATCAACTCCAGTTGGGGACCGCGACTTGAGGATACGTTACGCAATGCAGTGTTTGCCATCGTCGAGCGCGGTGGAAACCTCATGACCGTCATGCAACTTCTAGGCGAACGATCCTTTCGCGAACAGATTGTGCCCACTATTGCCGATCCGGTCGTTCGATCCTTCTGGCTTCATGAGTTTGCAGGCTGGTCAGACAATTACAGAACTGAGGCAGTCGCGGCGATCAGCAACAAGCTTAGGCCCTTCCTCACCTCGACCAATTTACGAGCAATAGTAAGCCAACCAGGGCGATCGTTGAACCTTCGCGAGGTCATGGACGATGGGCGAATTCTCATAGTGAACTTGAGTAAAGGCAGGCTTGGCGAAGACAACTCAACGTTGCTCGGTGCACTACTAATATCGAGCATCCAACAAGCGGCGATGACTCGGGCCAATATCCATGAGTTGGATCGAAGGGATTTCTTTCTATACGTCGATGAGTTTCAGAACTTCACGACCGGCTCTTTCGCCTCGGTACTGAGTGAAGCCCGCAAGTTCCGATTGTCGCTAATCATTGCCCATCAGTATCTCTCGCAACTTGACGAAGAAACTGCCAATGCCGTTTTTGGCAACGTCGGTTCCATGATTTCCTTCCAAGTCGGCGCGGATGATGCAGAGCGGTTGGCCCTTCAACTCGGTAAGTTCCCCGGGCAGATTTCCCCCGAAAATCTGACTGGCTTGCCCAAGTACACCGCTTACGCACGCCTATTGATCGATGGGATGCCGAGTAAACCATTCTCGATGACCACCTTGCCGCCACCAAAAAGTGATCTCGATCCCGATCGTGCTGAAATCGTTCGACGAGTTTCGCAACGTCGATTCAGTACCGATCGTGCCCCGCAACCAGTTCCCGTTTGAACGAATCGCAAGGACTCTGATCGAGAATATTCGATTGATCTTCGATCGATCGACAGGCATCGTTCCACCGCTTTGTTCATTTCGAACAGAGTCCGTGGCAGCAGCCATATGCTCATTCACATTGGAGAGTAGCAATGCTCGTAGAAAAATCGGATGGTAGATGTTCTAGATGCGGAGGACAGTTGGAAATCGTTGATGCCGACGATGTCTCAATGACAGTCTTTTGTCTCGAATGCGAGGATAGTTATGACGTTGAACCCGATGCTTTTGGCGACGGTTGTGTCAAATACTACATTCCGTTCATGGTTGAACTTGAATTCGGCGGGGAGGAGTAATTATGGATCCGAATGCTTGTTTGATGCAACTCCTCGACGCAATCGAAGATCGCAACTGGAATCAGGCTGAAGAGCTTGCCAATGCATTACTGGATTGGTTGAATAAATCTGGCTTTCCGCCAAAGACCCTCGGAAGTGTGCGACTCGGAACCTTTTGGCATCGAACTGTTGCTCAGTTCATCTGCCAGGCTGCCATCGCAAGAGTTCGCAACGCTCGGAAGAGAATGCGACGAAAGCGAGGTGCATAATGTTTCATTCCAATCGCATATGGAGTGTCCAAGATATCGACTCTGTCGTTGCCTTGGCTCAGCGGATTGCGATGCACAACAACCAATGTTGTTGCGCTGCATTCCGCATCGGGAACTACTATTGGCTGAATGACGCAAGGTCCGAAGATATCGTGCAGGTGTATGCAGTGGTCCGACAATTGGATTCGCATACGTTCATTCAGATCGAGTCCATCGTACTTTCGTGGTGTGATGAACAACGTACCGTTTTGTTTATTGAGCGAACGCTCGCCGGTGAATTTGATTCGATACACATGTGCCTCCGCGTGAGGCCAGCACTCGAATCACCCCAGCAACATGGCCGTTGCCAACATTGTGCTTGAGGGGCCAGCCCTTCAAGAGTCAAACCCCGTGCCGTCATTGGTGCGGGGTTTTAGCGATGGTTCGGCAACCGCATCAAGGGATTGGTTTTCGATTTGAGCAATTACGGAATGGCTTTCGGCATTCCCGCTGTCGGGCATCGGAATTGTTCGGTTTGGCTTAGGCTTACGACCTTTATCCTTCATAGACTCTTCCAGCTTGGCTCGATGTTGCACCATGAATGCCTCAATGCGACGTTCATCGGCGTCCCTCTCTTCTTGAGTTGCATCCCAAAGCAGTTGAACTGCTTCCTTGAGCAACCGCGTTAGCGGTTTCTTTACCGCATGGCGAATGACTCCAAGACGATGCAAGTCCTGCGCGCTAAGTTTGCTTGCAGGCCATGGCAACCCTTGTGGCTCGTCTGAATAATTAGGCTTATACCGCCTTGGCTCTGATTCGCCGGTTTGGTCGCGATCATTTTCCATCGACCGCGAGTTTGTCAGTAGTCGAGCATTCGTTCAATACAAAAATTACCATGTTATTTAGTTGCGCCCTTTGGCCAACAGATGCACCATCCGCCAGCGGTTGTACTTCATAGCCGCAATTTCGTTCATTCGCATTCTCGAAGGGAGAATCCCGTTGATGGTCGCACAGAAAAGAAAACCCGAATACGACTATGTTCCTGGCGAATTGCTCGCCACGGTTCCTTGTCTCTATTCAACTGAGGATCAAGACGATCCGCTGGCAGTGATTAAGCTGTTTACTCCAGACAGCAATTGGACTTGGTATATCACCGAGTACGACCCCGATCAAAGACTAGCGTTCGGACTAGCAATCGGCTTTGAAGCTGAGCTTGGATACTTCTCGATCAGCGAGCTAGAAGAATCTCGCGGACCGAAAGGACTCCCCATCGAGCGTGATCTCCATTTCATTCCGAAGCCGATATCCCAATGTCAGCCCAAAGATTGACGCGAGTGAGCGAATTCGGTCCCAACCTTTTTGGTTGGGGCCTATTTCAATCGACTGTGTTGCCAATCGACATACAGCGTTTGCGTTAGGTGTGCGCGAAACAATCGCAAAAGCGGTTCCAATTCACCCTCCGACTTGGTATGCTTTTAGTTCACTATTGAACCGAACCAAGCGCGTTGAAATCGCGTTCGCCAACACATAGTGACGCGCCGCAACAATTCACCCAAAAATGGCATTGCTGGATCGCGACAATTTCATCCTCGATTCCAACCATATGTCGCCCCAGCCTCAACAAATCCACACTTCTAACGACGGGACACCGAACGTCGAGGAATTGTTGAAGGATGTAAACGATACGGGCAGGGCTGAATCGCCGACAGCCACAAGGTTCGCACCCGTTATTGCGGCCACGGATCAGCTACCATTTACGCAGTATCACTCCAAATACTTCGCATTCGAACTCACAAAGCGAGTTGGCTCCGACCAAGCGGACAAACTAGCCCAATCGCTCAGTAACGCGACGGTTGACCTCAATCCGCATCAAGTGGAAGCCGCTCTTTTCGCTTTTCGCTCGCCTTTGTCGCGAGGAGCAATACTGGCAGACGAAGTTGGACTCGGTAAAACCATCGAGGCCGGAATCATCGTTAGCCAGTTGTGGGCCGAAAAGAAACGATGCATTCTTGTTATCGCTCCTGCATCACTTCGCAAGCAATGGAGTCGTGAACTCGCCGAAAAATTCTTCATACCGTCCGTCATTTTGGAGACAAAGAGCTACCGCGAATTGGCGAGGAAAGCTGCATCTCCTTTCGATCAATCCAATCAAGTCATCATATGCTCGTATCAATTCGCCCGAGCCAAAGCTGCCGACGTTACTGCGATGCCTTGGGATCTAGTCGTTATCGATGAAGCCCACCGACTTCGAAACGTCTATAAGAAGGACAACAAGATCGCTCGTGCACTTCGTGACGCGGTTCGCAATCGGCCCAAAATTTTACTTACGGCTACTCCGCTTCAGAATTCGTTGATGGAGCTTTACGGGCTTGTCACATTTGTTGATGAACATATTTTCGGTAGCGAAGAGGCTTTCCGCGAGCTATACGCCAAAAAGCCAGACACACTTGCCCCCGGCGCACTCGCAAACCTACGAGCCCGACTTGCTTCCGTTTGCCAGCGAACGCTGCGGAAACAAGTTCTCGAATACGTGCGTTATACCAAGCGTATTCCGATCACTGAGGACTTCACCCCATCGCGAGACGAACAACTGCTCTATGACCAAGTTTCAAATTTCCTTCAAAAGGAGAATTTGCACTCGCTCCCAAATAGCCAACGACAGCTTATCGAGCTCGTTCTCCGTAAAATTCTAGCATCGTCATCCTTCGCAATCGCCGCGACTCTCGGCACAATGATCGAGCGACTTCGAAAGCTGGAGAAGGCGGCTGGTGGAATGTCAGACGAACAAGTGGTCGAGGTTCTCGGTGACGACTTTGAAGCCGCCGAAACGCTCGAAGAGGAGTGGAAGGAATCCGACGTGGACGTCACTCAGGCACAGACGGTTAAGGAAGCTGCTCCGGATCATGGCACATTGATTCTGAGTCTACGAGCAGAAGCGGATGAATTGCAGCAGTACAAAACGCTTGCCGAGTCCATTCGTGAAAACGCAAAAGGGGAGTCGCTCCTCCGCTCCCTTCGAACGGGCTTTTCCAAGGCTGTTGAATTGGGAGCAAAACCGAAAGCACTGATCTTTACGGAATCCCGACGTACGCAAAGCTATTTGCGGGGGCTATTGGAAGCCAATGGCTATGCCGGGAAGATAGTCTTGTTCAACGGCACCAATACCGACCCCGATTCCAAGCGTGTCTATAAGCAATGGCTTGAGCGACACCAAGGTCAAGAGTGCATTAGTGGCTCGCCCACCGCTGACATGCGGTCTGCCCTTGTGGAAGAGTTCTCGGATCATGCCACAATTATGATCGCGACCGAATCAGCCGCCGAAGGTGTAAACCTGCAATTTTGTTCGCTCATCGTCAACTTTGATTTGCCTTGGAATCCTCAGCGTATCGAACAGCGAATAGGACGCTGTCATCGATACGGCCAAAAGCACGACGTCGTGGTCATTAATTTCGTCAATCGTGCCAACGAAGCGGACCAACGGGTATTCGAATTACTCAATCAGAAATTCCGCTTGTTTGACGGCGTGTTTGGGGCTTCGGATGAAGTTCTAGGTGCACTCGAATCAGGCATCGATTTTGAAAAACGCATCAATGAGATTTATAAGCGATGTCGTAGCGCCGACAAGATCCAACTTGCATTCGACCAATTGCAAAAAGAGTTAGATGAGCAGATACAGGCGACAATGAAGGACGCTCGAACGAAGCTCCTCGAAAATTTCGATGAAGATGTCCATTATAAACTGCGGCTCACACAATCCGAAACAAAACAGCAGTTGGACCGATACGAAGATTGGCTATGGGCGCTCACCGCAACTGAATTGAACGGCGACGCGACATTCGATATCGATGGCCATCGCTTCACACTCCAATCGGTTCCAATCGGGCTTGCTTCAACTGAGGTAGCTATTGGGCGTTATCGCCTGCAACCGCCGCAAGAACGCGAGCGAGACCAGGGTCTTGATGCGGATTTCCATTACCGCCCCGCACACCCGTTGGCGGAATGTCTGATCTCTCGCGCCAAGGACCGCTCCCTTCCCTCGTGTGAGTTGTTGTTGGACTACACAAGCCGTGGAGCAAAAGTATCACTCGTGGAGCGAATGCGCGGTCAATCGGGTTGGCTTCGGATCGAGCAATTGACTGTTACGTCCCTTGATACTGAAGAATCAATGCTGATTTCTGGCGTATCCGATGATGGGGTAACTCTCGACCGAGAAACGTGCGAGAAACTGCTTACGATTCCAGCTACTGTTGGAAACGAGATTGCGATCGATCCGGCATCGTTGCAACAATTGGAGACCGCTACGCAACAACAGACGGGTCACATCGTTGCCGATTGTCAGCGACGCAATGAAACATTTTTCGACGCGGAATCCGACAAGCTTGACCATTGGGCGGACGATCTTAAGGAGAGTCTTGAACGCGAGCTCAAAACCATCGAATTTGAGATTCGAGAAGCCAAGAAGGCGAAGCGTTTGGCGATCGATCTACAGAGCAAGGTCGCTGCACAAAAACGAGTGAATGAACTGGAACAACAGCGAAACCAAAAGAAACGGACGCTTTACGACGCTCAAGACCAGATCGAGACAAGGAAAGACACTCTCATTTCCAACGTTGAGGCTCGTCTCCAGCAACGAACGGCTCTCAAAGAGGTCTTCACAGTTCGCTGGAGGCTCACGTAAGCTATGCTTTGCTTCATGCTCTCACACGATCTAAACGACTTGGCACGACCACGAGTTCCATGCCGGAAAAGCACGCATCAACGCGATATTCCTTCAACTCGGCAAATGAAATTGTCGATGATCGCATATCTATGGACAAAGGCGTCCCTTAACATACGTTCAACACACCCGTCGCACCGCTCCTTTCTTTGGAAAGTGACGTGCATAATGGACGGGTTCTTTTATTTCGCCCCACTGCGGTTTTCTGAGGAGGTCGGACCATGAGTGGTCAGGCTTCCAATCCAGGGCGTCCAATCAGCAAGCTTCCAATCAATCTGGAGGATCTGCTTCGGCAACGAACCGTCGAGCAAGACAGGATTGAATACAAGGCGGGATGGAACCCCAGCGCCATCATCCGTACTCTTTGTGCATTTGCCAACGACTTTGAGAATCTCGGCGGTGGCTATGTCATTATCGGCCAAGACTGTGACGAGGACGGTCAGCCGATTTTTCCGCCAGTTGGCATACCCGCCAACCAACTCGACAAGATTCAGCAGGAGCTATTGCAGAACTGCCACTTGATACAGCCTCCCTATTTCCCGATTCTCAGCATCGAGTCATTTGAGGGCAAGAATCTAATCGTCCTGTGGGCACCCGGCGGCCAAACACGTCCATACTCGGCCCCTAAAGAAGTCACTGCCAAGCATCGCACGCAACACTACTATATCCGTCGCTATTCCAGCACTGTCGAAGCCAAGGGGGACGACCAACGCGAACTACTAAGTCTTACCGCTACCGTGCCGTTCGATGATCGGATGTGTCGGGCAGCCACGGTGGAAGATTTGAGTCTGCCGCTTATCCGTTCATTCCTGAAAGAAATTAAGAGCGACCTTTATCAGCAGCGGTCGAAACTGTCGTTGGTCGAACTCGCACGACTTCTAAACATTGTCGATGGAGCGGACGAGAAAATTGTTCCTCGAAATGTCGGCTTGTTGTTCTTCTGCGAGAACCCGGAACGATTCATGCCCGGTACACAAATTGATGTCGTCATATTTCCGGAAGGTGCAGGGGGCGACCAGATTGTCGAACGAATACTGCTCGGTCCGGTTCAACAACAGATTCGCGACGCTCTGCGGTACATAAAAAACAACGTGGTGATTGAGAAGGTTATCAAGCATCCCGACCGCGCCGAAGCGACAAGGTTTTTCAATTACCCAATCGCGGCGATCGAGGAAGCGTTAGTCAATGCCATGTACCATCGTGGTTACGATCAACGCGAGCCTGTCGAGGTTCGAGTTCACCCAGACGTTATTGAAATCGTCTCCTATCCAGGTCTTGATCCCTCGATTCGTCCCGATGACTTGAAGGGAACCCGTATTCATTCGCGTCGCTATCGAAATCGTCGCATCGGCGAGTTCTTCAAAGAACTCGAAATGACCGAGGGTCGCGGGACCGGCATTCCCAAAATTCGGGCTGCGATGAAACGCAACGGGTCTCCTAAAGCCCGATTCAAGGCTGATGATTTGCGACTGTGGTTCCTTGTCGAGTTGCCAATCCACAAGGCGTTTCGCGATGAAGCAAATGCCAAGACCAATCAAGTCACGGGGGAAGTTGGCACTAAGTCGGCACTAAGTAGGCACCAAGTGGAGGCCCAAGTGGAGGCCCAAGTGGACTTGCAAAATTGGCAAATCAAGACATTGCAGGCTTGCTTGAGCGCCGACCAAACTGGCAGGCAGTTGCTGGATGTTGCGGGCTACAAGAGCCGAACAGGGAATTTCAAAAAAGGACTTCAACGATTGTTGGATAACCGACTTCTGAGTCTAACCATTCCGAATAAACCGAACAGCCGATTGCAAAAGTATCGCCTCACCGCATCCGGTCGCCGAGTGTTATCCTCACTGAAAACTGAAAACTGAATCACTGAAAACTATGCGTAAGCAAAAACTCGAACTCACCTGGATCGGCAAAGATACCCGCCCAAAGCTGGAACCTCGTATCCTGCTCGAAGACACGAGCAAATCGCACCATGCGCCGCAACGAGTCACCGATAACGATATCTTCGATAATCGATTGATCTTCGGTGACAACCTTCTCGCTCTGAAGGCGTTGGAATCTGAATTCACTGGCAGGGTCAAATGTATTTACATTGACCCGCCTTACAACACCGGTTCTGCATTCGAACACTACGACGATGGAATCGAACATTCATTGTGGCTCTCACTTATGCGAGATCGACTTGAATTGCTGTACAGGTTGCTGGGAGACTCAGGCAGTATCTGGGTGAACTTGGACGACAACGAGGGGCACTACTGCAAAGTTCTCATGGATGAGATTTTCGGTCGCAGCAATTTCGTGTGCAACGTCATTTGGCAAAAAAAATACTCACCAGCAAATGATTCGATATGGCTAAGCGATAGTCACGATCACATTCTCGTCTACGCAAAGAACAAGCAAATCTGGCGTCCCAACTCACTTGAGAGATCCCAAAGTTCGGATGACGCATACAAGAATCCCGACAACGACAGCCGAGGTCCGTGGAAAGCTGGTGATTACACATGCAATAAATCCGCCGAAGCCCGCCCAAACCTTTACTATGCAATTATTCATCCCAAGACCGGCAAAGAGGTTTGGCCAAAGCGAACTGCTGTTTGGCGATACTCACAAGAAACACACAATAGGCACATTTCGGAAGACCGTATTTGGTGGGGTAAATCGGGAACAAATGCGGTACCAGCCTTCAAAAGATTCCTTAATGATGTCGACACTGGCACAGTACCGATGACGATTTGGGAATGGACGGAGGTAGGGCATACTCAAGACGCAAAAAAAGAACAGATAGCGTTAAATCCTGTTGATCCATTCAGTACGCCCAAGCCAGAATCCCTAATTGATCGCGTCTTGACGATCGCAACAAACCCAGGTGATCTGGTTCTCGACTCTTTCGCGGGCTCTGGAACAACAGGAGCTGTCGCTCACAAAATGATGCGTCGCTGGATCTCGGTTGAACTTGGCGAACACTGCCACACCCACATCATCCCTCGTCTTAAGAAAGTAATCGACGGTGATGACGAGGGCGGCATTACCGAAGCGACCGAATGGAAGGGTGGCGGTGGATTCCGTTATTTCCGACTTGCTCCATCGTTATTGGAAAAGGATTCATTCGGAAACTGGATCATCAACAAGCAGTTCAATCCCGCGATGCTTGCTGAGGCCATTTGCAAATTGGAGGGCTTCAAATATGCCCCGAGCGAAACGGCCTATTGGCAACATGGGCAAGCATCGGAATCCGATTTCATCTATATCACGACACAAACGCTTGGCCGAGAACAACTCGCTCATTTGAGCGAAGAACTTGGCGATAAGCGGTCACTGCTCGTTATGTGCAGTGCCTTCCGTGCCCGTGACGTACAGTCCTTTACAAACCTGACAATCAAGAAGATTCCGAAGACCGTTCTCACTCGATGCGAATGGGGCAAGGACGACTACAGTCTTGAAATCAAGAATTTGCCCGCAATGGAACCGACGACTTCAAAATTAGATGCACCAACGCCACCGAGCAGCCGTGCCGCTCGTAAAGCCAAGGCTAAACAAGATTACCCAACTTTGTTCGATATGAACCCAACCGAATGAACATTCACGCCAACGCCATAGGCAACCGCCTCAGTCTTCGCCAACCGCAACGCGACGCACTCGATATTCTCGCCCGCATCTGCGAAATCATTCCCTTGGAAAAGGGGAGTGACGCAGCCGCAGCACTCAAGGTCATCAAGTCTGAGTTCACGACGGTCAACGACTTTGAACGCGAGTTTCCCTCACTATGCTTCGCGCTCGCAACCGGAGTGGGTAAGACGCGGCTCATGGGTGCGTTCATCGCCTTTCTTTCCAAGGCTGAAGGCATTCGCCATTTTTTCGTGTTGGCTCCGAACTTAACGATCTATAACAAGCTCGTTGCGGACTTCACTGCTGGCACTCCTAAGTACGTCTTCAATGGAATCGCCGAGTTTGCGTCCAATCCGCCTGAGATCATTACCGGTGATAACTATGAGGGTGGTCGCGGTGTTCGCGGTGGCAAACTGTTCGATGATGGCATCCACATCAACATCTTTAACATCAGCAAGATCAATAGCGAAGTGCGCGGTGACAAAGCTCCCCGAATTAAACGGCTTTCCGAATACATCGGCGAAAGCTACTTCGAATATCTGTCGAAGCTCGATGACCTCGTTTTGCTCATGGATGAATCCCATCGCTACCGTGCGTCTGCCGGAGTAAAAGCGATCAATGAACTCAAGCCAATCCTCGGACTGGAACTGACAGCTACGCCTCAAGTCGAAAAGGGGACAAAAGCGGACGCATTCCAAAACGTCATCTACAGCTATCCGCTTTCCGAAGCGCTCAAAGACGGATTCGTAAAAGAGCCAGCGGTAGCGACCCGTGAAAACTTCGATCCCAAGAACTACTCGAAGGAAGGGCTCGAGCGACTCAAATTAGAGGACGGAATTCACGTCCATGAAGAAACCAAAACCCAATTGGAATTGTACTCACGCGAGAACGGTGTCCGTCGCGTGAAGCCATTTATGCTCGTGGTCGCCGAAGACACGACACATGCATCGTCGATCAAAGCCATTATCGAGGATCCTCAATTTTTCGGTGGCCAATACAAGGGCCGAGTGATTGAGGTCCATTCTCAGCAGAAGGGGATTGAGAAAGACGAGAACATTCAAGCGTTACTATCCGTGGAAGACCCTGAGAACCCAGTAGAGATCGTCATCCACGTCAACATGCTAAAGGAAGGCTGGGACGTTACGAATCTTTACACGATTGTTCCGCTACGTGCTGCGAACTCCAAGACCCTTGTCGAGCAATCCATCGGACGCGGTTTGCGATTGCCATACGGCAAGCGAACCGGTGTTGCCGCCGTCGATCGCTTAACCATCGTTTCACACGATCGATTTCAAGAGATTGTGGACGAAGCCAACCGACCAGAGTCGATCATTCGGACTGGCATCATTATTGGCCGCGACATACCGATGGAGAAATCCAAGGTCGTCATTGCTGAGCCCAAATCAAGCTACATAATCAATGGCGGCACCACGCCCGACGGCGTTGTTCAGAAACCGCTCTTCACAGAACCTGAGGAGCAAAAAGTTGCCCAAGCAACGCTGGAGGTGCTTCGGGAATTCGAACGGCTGCCATCATCGGCTGATTTGAAAAAGCCGGAGGTCATGCAAAAGATCATTGCACGAGTTACGGAAGCAGTGCGCCCGACACAGGGCCTTTTGCCTGGCTTGATCGATACCGTCGATATTGCCAAGGTTGTGGAACAAACGATCGACGTGCGAAACGACTTATCGATAGATATCCCGCGAATCATCGTGACGCCGAAAGGGGACTCATCCTCCGGATACAAACCGTTTACGTTGGATTGCAAATCGATTCGCCTACAGCCGGTCTCGCAAGAAATCCTAATCCAGCATTTGCAAAGCAACGAGAGATTCCGGTTGCGCAGCGGTGACGCGGTTATTCCCGAGTCCAAACTTGAGGACTATCTCGTTCGCGGCCTCATGGACTTCGACGACATCGATTACAATGAAATATCCGAACTGCTCTACAGTTTGTCGGAACAAATGGTGCGTCATATCCAGTCGTATCTGAAGACGGAAGAGGACGTGCTCAACGTATTGCAGGCCCATCAACAAACGTTGGTGAAGCATATTCACGCCCAAATGCAGAGCCATTTCGAGGAAACCGCTACCGAGTTCGACGTTCAAGTATCACGCGGATTTGTAACGCTCCGCCCGAACAATTACAGCCAGCTTGCCAACGAAAAGACGCGGAATTTCCGCACGACGGTAGACGACAAGTTGCTGATACGCGGAATGTTATTCGACGGCTTTCAGAAATCGCTATTTTCCATTCTGAAATTCCAATCTAACTCTGAACGGATTATGGCCGTCATCTTGGAAAGCGACGATTCCGTGCAGAAATGGTTAAAGCCCGCGAAGGGGGATTTCCGCATCCACTACGCGCACGACGACGAATACGTTCCGGACTTCGCAGTCGAGACAAAGGATGCTCGCTATCTTTGTGAACCGAAGAGCAAAGACGAAATGCGGGACGCAACAGTTCTTGCGAAAGCAAGGGCCGCCTCGCTCTGGTGCGAACGTGCTACTGAGCACGCGATGGGGAAGCCTTGGAAATACTTACTTATCCCACACGACATGCTAGACGAGACAAAAACACTCGCTGGACTTGCCGCGACATGGGAGTTTCATGGGTAACCGATATGGCTCTGTGTTGTCAAAATTATGAATGCGAGAAATATGCTTTCAAAAACTACCCTTTATATTCGGCTAACACGCGAGATAGCGCGGCCTGTGACCCGTTCGCCAAGTATCAACGAGTTTCGCGGTGGTCCGGAAACACTGCTCGGATGGATTGAGACTCAGCTTGGTTTGGCGTGTCCAAATACGCACAAAGCAAATCGGGTAACTGAGTATGCGAATGCGCTCGATTCGCTTCCCGACGCTTTGTTTAGCACCAGTATGAAAACCGATCGTTGGGCTACCGCGACAGAACTATTGGCTCGTCGAGACGAATTGCTGCTGGCTGGTTGGGACGAAGTAGACTGTGATTCGCTGCCACCCTTGGTACGGGATTTATCCCGCGCGACCATGGATCGAACATTCAAGTTCCCTGGTGAAGCAGGGCGACTGCGTCATGTCCTGACTGCACTCGATCAGGGGCAATCCTTGCCAGCACATCGATGCGTCCTCTTTGATGCTGCCGAAACTTGGCCAGTCTTATGGCGGGAAGTTCTTGCCAAGCTGACAACGGTCGACTCCGATGAACACAGTCCTCTCGCCCCGAAAGGCACTGCTTTGCATTCGGCCCAATCCGCAATCCGGGGACTAGTTTCATCAAACATCGTGCAAGAACCGACTTTTCGATACGTCGTGACCAGGAGTGAAACGGCAGCGTGTGAATTTGTAGCCGCATCGTTTGCCAGCTCCGACGAGAAACTATCTGACATTGTTATCTATTGTGAGGATGACAACGTCGCACTTCGTCTGGACGCTTGTTTGCAGCGGATCGGTTTGCCGACAACGGGAGCCTCTGCATTTTCCCGATCTCACCCTGTTCTTCAAGTACTTCCGCTTAGTCTGTCGCTTTGCTGGGGGCCGGTCGACCCGCAGGCATTACTCGGTTTTCTGACTTTGCCCATTAAGCCATTGCCACAGCGTGTTGCGTCGCGACTCGCGGACTCACTTGCCCAAGAGCCTGGTCTTGGTAGCAGCAAATGGGAAAAAGAAGTCACAGAGCTTTGCAGTAAAGAGAATGATCCAGACGGAAAGATCCATGCAAGTTTGGAAACTTGGCTAATGTGCATCCGAGTTGCTCGCGGAAAACCTATATCCTCGGAGTTGATTGGTATTCGGTGCGGACTGGTTGCCAAATGGGCGACGGGCCGTGCACAACTCCTCTTGGATGACCCGCTCACGTCGATTGAACTAATCCGGGCACTACATATCGCAGCGGGACAAGCATCGCTGTTAGGTGAACTCGTCCAGAATCAGGGGGCGGAAGTATCTGAGCCACAGCTTGCGAGACTTCTCGAAGAGGCATTGTCCGTTGGAATTGAAACCACACCATGTATTGAAGCTGAGGGCGGTCCCGTTCGAGTCCGTTCTCTTGCGGAGATCGTTACGCCATTTAAACGAATGATTTGGTTAGGACTGGGGACAGCCGACGCGCCAAGCTGCCGTTGGACTGCAAGCCAACTTTCTCAAATGCGTAACGCTGGTCTAGATTTGGATGATGGCAGTCGCCAACTATCTGCGCTTCGTTCCGCTGAAGCACGCGGCTTTTCATCCATTGAACAGTCCTTTCTTGCAGTGCTGATCCCGCGAGACCTAGAAAAGCGATGGCATCCGCTTTGGCTCGCGATCCGCACGGTCTTACAGGACCGAGAAAGTCCTCCAGCGTTGGAGGATTTAATTGCAACCAACAGCAGTGATGCGATTGCTCCAGCTCGATTTAACATAAGTGAGCACGCAATTCGGCCAAGCCATGGCCCACGGCCAGTATGGACGATACCTCCCGGACTTTTTCGCGAACGCACAACCATTTCCGCGACGGAAATGCAGGATCGTTTGGCATGTCCATTGAAATGGGTTTTCAATCATCAAGCGAAATTACATCCAAGTGCGATCGCCGATCTTCCTGACATACATCAGTTAAAGGGAACCTTTTGCCATAGCGTCTTAGAGAGAGTATTTGGTGCGGGCGGACCACTACCCTCTACGGTCGCCGCACTGGAGATGGTCCGTAAGGTATTCGATGAACGATTGCCGCTCGATGCGGCACCGCTTGCACAAGCGGACAGACTCATCGAACGGCAGAAGCTTCGCGACGAATTATTGGGCGCGACTCGTGTTCTTGTAGAAGCCTTATCCGCAGGCGGATATCACATCGTTGGCATCGAGGTCGACGTCTCTAAAGAGGCTTTCGGCAAGACTCTAAACGGATCAATTGATTGCGTGGCCGTTCGAGACGATGGAAGCGAAGCGATTGTTGATTTTAAGTATTCAGGACGCAACAAATATCGAGACATGATCAGCGAGGGCAAAGCCGTACAACTTGCGACCTATGCATTCAGTCGGTCCAAAGAGGGAACATCATTTCCAGCGGTTGCCTATCTGATTCTTTGCGACTCGCAACTGCTTACTCCATCTGAAAGCCCCGTTATCGGTAGTTCCCCGAGTTCGGCGGTTTTCGCACCTTCGATTCAAACTGTTTGGAATGATTTTTCAAAGGCAATTGATGCAGCCGATGGTTGGCTATTGTCGGGAGAATCCATACCAGCACGCCCTCTTCAATTACCTTCGCAATGGCCGAACGGTGCGAGGATTGCGTTAGATATCGAACCAAAAAATGGCGAACTTCAATCAGTGTGCCGCTATTGCGATTACAAGCGTCTCTGTGGCTTACAGGAAACTCTATGATGTCCCTACTTGAAATTGTCCGCGCAGGCGCAGGTTCTGGAAAGACCACGGATCTATGTGAGACGGTATCGGCTGCCGTTATCGCGGGGTTAGACCCATCACGTATTCTTGCCACCACGTTTACAAAGAAAGCCGCAGCAGAATTGAAAGGACGAATTCAAGCTAAGCTGTTGAGCAGCTTGAAGGGGGATCCAGTCGTCGCTCATCAGCGGGCTGACCGACTTGAGTTGGCGGCAATTGGGACAGTCCACTCCGTTGCCCATCAGATATTGCGACGATATTCGATTGAACTGGGTCTTTCGCCGCGACTCGAAGTGATAACCGAGTCCGCTGCAAAGCAAGCGTTGGACGAATTGCTCGGGACTATGCCCGTCGCTACTTGGGGCGAGCTAAATATAAAAGCGGAACGATTAGCCGCAGTCGATTTGCAAGCCCGGATTTTGTCGTTGCTCGCCGCGAAGCGAGGAAACCGAATCGACGACAACCGTTTCAAAAAAGACATGGCGACCAGTGCCGACCGAGTATGTGCATTGCTGGCTCCCCAAGGCGCAGCGTCTATTGCCAGCCCCGCTTCAATTCTAATGCAACTCGTGGATCAAGCTTTGGCGGATTTTGAAACGATTCCAAATGATACAACGGATGTCACTGATAAAGCTCGGCAGTCACTGCGATTGATTCGATCGCAGTCCAACCCAGCTTGGAATATCTACCTTCGGGCAAGTCGACTCAAGGCTGGGGTAAAATCCGGTGCTAACGCGATGCTCGATTCACTTCGAAATCATGCTGCCCAAGTTCGGCAAAATCCGAATCTGCATGCTGACATTCGAGCCTTCTCGGAACTTCTTGCTGTTGAGACTATTCGCCTTGGTGACCATTACGAGTCATACAAAGCCGAGAGAGGACTTGTCGACTTTACGGACCTCGAAGTGCTGTTTCTTGAACTTCTAGAAAACGAAAGCCTCTCGAAAAGTTTATCTCAGGATTATGATTTGATTCTCGTCGACGAGTTCCAAGATACGAACCCGCTCCAACTGGCGATCTTTCAAATACTAAGACGGATCGCACCTAGAAGCCGTTGGGTTGGCGATCCAAAGCAAGCCATTTATGGATTCCGAGACACTGATCCAGAACTCATTAACGAAGTCTGGACCAACGCCAAGAACGTGTCTCGGACGGACCTTCCGGATAACCACCGAAGCCAAGGGGGACTAGTGCAGTTTATCGGCAAGTTGTTCTCGCCGATTTTTGGAGACACTGCGGTGCAACAGCCAAAAAAGGCAGCGGTACCGCGTGGTGTTGAACGCTGGGTCTTAGTTAACAAAAACCAATCGGATGACGCGATTTCGATTGCATGTGGCATTTCAAAACTACGTGATGAGGGAATACCGCTCCGAAACATCGCCGTCCTAGAAAGAGCAAATCGATTGCTCGGCGAGTTGGCAATTGCACTCGACGACGTTGGTATTCCATATTTGCTTGGTAGCCCAGGATTGATGTCCACGCGCGAAGGTGTTCTGGTCATGGCCGGATTGCGCCTCGTTGCTGATCGACGCGATTCTTTGGCAGCGGCAACAGTTATCCATATTCTCAGCGATCCCGCCGCAGAAACTCCCGTATGGCTTGCTGAGAGACTGAAAGCACTCCGAATCTCAGAGCAAGCAATTGAAAGCGATACCACTGATGCATCACAAGATTGGTTGCCATGGTCGGGAGACACTAGATTGAAGGCTATTGAACGAATAGATAGGCGCACTCTTTCGCCGATGCTGGTTGTCCAACAGCTTATCGAGTCGCTAAGTCTCCCCGCGTTGATTCAGCAGTGGGGTGAACCAGCTAGACGTTGTGCGAATCTTGATTCCTTGTTGGTCCATGCGAGTGAATACGAAGAATCAGCTTTGGAAACAGGTGAAGCCGTTACGATTACCGGACTCATTCTGTACTTTGAAAATCTTATTGATAGTGAAGCCGATACGCGTCATCCACCACTTGGTCATGACGCAGTGACGCTTATGACCTATCACGCTGCGAAAGGGCTCGAATGGCCGGTTGTCATCCTGAGCGGCCTAAATAAAGAGCGTGACGCGATGATGTGGTCGCCAATCGTAACCGGCGGTAATTCAGGCGAAGGCGATCCACTGGATGGGCGAACGCTTCAGGCATGGACATGGCCATTTGGGTTTACGGACGGCAAATTCGGCGGTCTTTGCACTGGGAGTGGGCTTGAAGACGATGTTTTAGCATCGTCGGAAGGAATCGAGCGCACCAATCGAGAAATCCAGGAGAGTCTTCGTCTTCTCTATGTGGGATGCACCCGCGCAAAGGATAAGTTGATCTTCGCCCATCGAGTTGGGAAATATGATTGGCTAAGTCGCGTCAATGCATTTGACTCGCTTGTAAATTCAAATCAAGGCGAAGGCGAGCATGAAATTGCTGGGGTCGACACAACTCTTGTCATTCGCTCGTTAAACGCCGAAATGGTTGATGATTGCCGTTTTCCAGCCGCGACCACCAATCGCTGGATTGCCCTTCCTAATGCCCCGATCGTTACATTGCCGAACTCCCGTTTTCATCAGCCGAGTCAGGTGCCCGCGTCCACTACCTGTACATTCAAGATTTTTGAGATGGCAGGATCAGCCTACTTTCCTTCAGGCGCAAAGGAATCGAGTTACGCCGACATCGGAAACGCTGTCCATTCGTACTTTGCAACGCTCCCGTCTATGAGCGGATTCGATAATCAGCAAAAGGAAGCGATTGCAGAGCGATGTTTATCGTCCTATTCCGTAACCGGACTTTTGGATTCATCGGCCATTGTTTCCTCAGGAGACCGATTTTGCGAATGGGTCGCTACAACGTTCCCGAACGCCCGTTGGCTTACCGAAGTTCCTGTAACGGTTACGCGCACCGATGGTGGGCATTGGAATGGTGCGATCGACCTTTTGCTAGAACTCGCAGATGGCCGAGTTGTTGTCATAGACCACAAGAGCGCGCCGATCCGTCGGAAACATTGCGAGGCTAAAGCTGCCGGGTTTTCTGGACAGCTAAACGGTTACCGAGAAATGATGCATCAAACTGGGATTGATGTTGCGTCATGCTGGATACATTTCCCACTTGCTGGGGTCGCTGCTCAACAAGTCTAGAGCGGCCAAATTACGGTTTCCGCGAACCTTCGCGATTATTTGAACGTCGGTTGTTTTTGCGATTCAATGAATGTGTGTTAAGAAGAGTAGCCTATGTCAGACACTGTAATTTGTCCGAAGTGCAAATTTGAAATCGAGGTCACGGAAGTGCTCTCTGCCCAGTTGCGAACGCAATTGCAGAAAGAGTTCGAGGCAGACATTCGCAAAAAGGAAGCCGATATAGCGGACCGCGAAAAAGAAGTCGTTCGAGCCAGGACAGAGGTTGCCAACGCCCATCAAGACATTGACCGACGAGTAAGCGAGCAGTTGGACAAGGAGCGAAAGCAACTTTCCGAGGTGGCACTAACGAAAGCTCGCGAACAAGTTACTATAGAGATTCAGGACAAAGATCAGCAACTGGCGGAAGCCAATACGAAGCTCAAGGCGGCACAAGACTCAGAACTACTTCTACGGAAAGAGCGACGCGCACTAGAGGAGGAAAAGCAAACGCTTGAACTGACACTCACCCGTCGACTAGACGAGGAACGTACCAAAATCCGCGAAGCTGCCAAGAAAGAGGCCGTCGAAGAACGACAGCTCAAGGATGCAGAAAAAGACAAGCTCATCAATGACCTACGCATCCAGTTGGATGATATGCAGCGTAAGGCTGAGCAAGGGTCACAGCAGTTGCAAGGCGAGGTGCTGGAAACCATTTTGGAGGAACTTCTTCGTCAACACTTTCCGTTCGACGAAATCTCGCCAGTCCCGAAGGGAATTCACGGCGGTGACGTAATCCATACCGTGCGCGATGCGTCCGGTGCAGCCTGCGGCATCATTCTTTGGGAATCGAAGCGAACCAAGAGCTGGAGTGATGGTTGGCTCCCAAAACTTCGCGACGATCAGCGAGCTGCCAAGGCCCAAATCGCAATTCTCGTCAGTTTGGAACTGCCGAAGGATGTGAGGACGTTCCGGCACATCGAAGGGGTCTGGGTCAGTTCAGTTCTCTGCGCGATTAGTCTGGCCCACGCACTTCGTGCTGGAATGCTAGAAGTAGGTGCCGCAAAACGCGTTCTCGACGGCAGGCACGACAAAATGGAGGTTCTCTACAAATATTTGTCTGGTCAAGAATTCCGCCACCGCGTCGAGGGGATCGTGGAAGCGTTTGTAACGCTTCGCGAAGAATTAGAGGGCGAAAAAAGAGCAACGCAATTGCGGTGGGCAAAGCGAGAGAAGCAATTGGACCGCGCCCTTTCGCAGACTACTGGAATGTATGGCGATTTGAGCGGAATTATTGGAGCCAGTTTACCGGCAATAGAACGGCTTAGCCCCCCAAATTTGCCCGCTCCTGTAGAGACCATTGATTTAGAAAAATAGTTTGAAAGCCCCACAATGATCGAAAGTATTCATCTCATCGGCGTCGCGACATATGGCGAAACGCCATCCATTCTTGACGGACTATCGACGTTCAATTACTTGTATGGCGCTAACGGCTCAGGCAAGACTACGATCTCGCGTGTGATAGCAGATGCGAGCAAGTTTCCAAGCTGTATCGTCAACTGGAAGGCGAGATCACCTTTGGAGACGCTTGTTTACAATCGCGACTTCATAGAAAAACATTTTCGCGAGTCGGACGAACTTCCTGGCATTTTCACTTTGGGCGAAAAGAACGCCGAAGCCGCCGATAAAATAGTGGCATCAAAAAAGCAACACGACCAGATTACACAAGAAATCGTGAACCTGAGGAAATCGCTCGAAGGCGCTGACTTAATCAGTGGCAAAACTGGTGAGCTAGTCGTCGTCGAGGATGCCTTTAAAGAAGCATGTTGGACGCAACAGCAGCTTCATGTCGCGAACTTCAAAAAGGCATTTGAAGGGTTTCGAAATAGCAAAGAATCCTTTAAAGCGAAGATCGTCTCCGAAATAGCAAACAACCGAGCCGAAACAAAAACGCTAGCCTACCTAATCGAAAAGGCCGTGACAGTATTTGCCGACGACATGGTTCGGGCTGAACCCTTGTTAACGATCAATGCTACTGCTCTGTTCGCATCCGAGAAGTCGCCAATTCTTACAAAAAAAATCATTGGCAAATCCGACGTCGATATTGCGGCGATGATTGATCGACTAGGAAATAGTGATTGGGTACGAACTGGACGCACGTTTTTAGAGGTAAGCGACAAAGTTTGTCCATTTTGTCAGCAAAAGGTAGCCGACGACTTCACGGAGAGTCTGAACGCCTATTTTGACGAGTCCTTCGAAGCAGATAGCAAGGCAATTTCGACTTTGGTTGCTAGTTATACAGTCGATGCACGAGCAATTGCAGATCAAATTGAAACGCAGATTGCGAACCCATCATCGTACCTTGACGTCGCGATGCTCACTGCGAAGAAGAGGCTGTTCGATGCCCACATTAAAATAAACCTCCAGAAGCTGCTGGAGAAGAAAAAGGAGCCAAGTCGATCCGTCGCGCTACAGTCGTCCGACGATCTCATCGGGGAGATTACCAAAATTATTTCTGAGGCAAACAAGTCGATTGCAGAACATAACAAGACCTTTGCAAACTTAACAATGGAGCGAAAGTCCCTCAAGGAACAGGTCTGGAAGTTCCTTTTTAGCGTGCCTTTGAAGGATGCCGTGGCACTGTACGAAACCAAGAAGACCGAGCTCGAAAAGGCAATTGCCAATTTGAAGGCCCAAATTAAGGTAAAGGAGACCGCGAAGAACCTGAAGGAATCGGAGATTCGCGCATTGGAACGCGATGTCACGAGTATCCAACCAACAATTGATGCGATCAATGCACTCCTGGTTTCCTTCGGCTTCCACGGCTTTTCTGTCGCTCAGGCTGACAACAAGACATGCTACAAACTTCTCCGCTCGGACGGAACTGACGCAAAAGAGACGCTTAGCGAGGGCGAAAAAACATTTGTCACGTTTCTATACTTCTATCACCTACTGAATGGAAGTCCTTTTGAATCCGGAATGTCGAATGATCGCGTCGTGGTATTCGATGATCCGGTTTCAAGTCTCGATAGTGATATTCTGTTCATCGTTAGCACGCTGATTCGCAAAGTTTGCGACGATGTTGGCTCACCTTCGTCGAGGGTTAAACAAGTGTTTTTATTGACCCACAACGTATACTTCCATAAGGAAGTTACATTCCAAAAGCAAAGCAGGTCCGGCAAACCAAAAAGCCAGACCTTTTGGACTGTACGCAAATCGAAAGAACTATCTCAAGTTGCCAAACACGAATCCAATCCAATTAAGAGCTCATACGAACTGCTTTGGCTCGACGTTCGTGAGGCCAGAGTAGGAAATCTCTCGATTCAAAATAGTCTCCGCCGAATTCTCGAAACCTATTTCAAGATGTTGGGTGGCATCGATCTTGATAAAATCCATGATCGTTTTTCAGGAATCGAGAAATTGGCTTGTCGTGCTTTGTTGTCCTGGGTGAACGACGGCTCGCATTCTGCACACGACGATCTTTACGTGGCGGTGGACGATTCGACCGTCGGAATGTATTTGGAGGTGTTCAAAAGAATCTTTGAGGTCGAAGGCCATTCGGAACACTACAAGATGATGATGGCAGGTCCAACTAAATCGGACGGTACATCGTAATCTATTCATTGCCCCTTACGTTCGACAATGAAACAAGGCCGTTGCCGATGGCGCACAATTGTCTTTCTAAAAGATAGTAAGTTTGACGTTATGCATGCGACGGAAGGTTTCATGCCTCCGAGTCGCGCACGATCCCGTTCGGCCAATACGTCCAAACACTAAATTCAAATGACGATCCGCTCGATTTCGTCGAGCGTGATATCGTCGTTAGTTCGATCGTAGAGCTTGGTTGTCGTGGGCGATTCATGGGCTGCGATTCGCTGTGCTTGTTCCAGAGTTCCACCGCCGTTTAGGTACGCAGTGATTCCTGTTGCTCGAAACGTGTGGCAACAAATCGACGACGATACGTTTGCTTGCATAGCTCGGCGTTTTATCATCGCTAACGCTTCGCGTCGATCAAGCCGCCGATCAGTCAATTCTCGATGTGAATCGATGGTTCGAAACAATGGCGTCGCTTTGTCCGTCCCGATTCCAGCCGCTACCACATACGCAGACATGTATAAGTCCGCAGTGTGATGTGTTGGCACTTCGTGGTGCTTGCCCCCCTTCTCTTTGAGTCGAAACCAGTAGCGTCGTCCGGACGGATCGAGGTAAAAGTCTCCGACGTTCATCGCTAACGCCGCTCCGATTCTGGCAAACGAGTAGACCATAAGGCCGATAAGAGCCCGATCTCTCAAGCCTGAGATTGAGTTGGTCTCGATGCAATCGATCAGCCAACGGGCTGTCTTGCGGTCGAGGACCGGCGTTTTCCCTTTCTTAACGACGTGTTTGGGACCGCGAACTGAATCCGATGGATTGAATTCCAGCACATGGCCTGCGACGAGATAGTCGAGAAGCATCCGAATCGCAGCCAGATGCTGCTTGACGCTTGGCGGTGCTATTTCCTTCATCAGTTGCTCGACATACAAGCCGATGACAATCGGCGTCACCTGAGCCAGATCCAATTTCTTGGTTTCGCACCAGTTGGCGAATCGCCAAACCGCCCGAGCGTAACTCATCCGAGTGTTCGGATTTCGGATCGTCGCTACAAAGAACTCGACAAAGCGATTCCGACATCTTTCACCCGCATTGTCGAATAGCTTTGGGATAATTCCCGATCGGAAGTCAGAGAGTTGCTTCGGGCCTTGAATGGACGGCAGAACAACCATCAATTGAGCTTGGGAAAATGCTCGCTCGGAGTGTATCCCATAAAAGGGGTTATGGGATAGCTCAATGAGATTGACGAATGCGGTGGCTGCGCAGTTTCGCTTTCGGATTTTCGTTCTGCAAAAGAATTCAGAATTTACGTAAATCTCTGATTGAGGCCGTTTTCAGCGCCTCTGCAAAGTATTAGGATAAGTGGAATACCCCGTGCAGGGTTGCCAGATATCGGGCGTGACTGGTGAATTTGTATCGGGGTATTTTCGTTTTCAAATGGCATCTTGCAATTGCAACAAACCGCTCCGATCAATGTGCCTGTATTTCCCGGAGCGGCACTGTGTTATCTCACCTCATGAGACTCCTTTCCTCGATCTACGGGGGTAGATGGAGGGATGCGGCTTGATACCCGCATCGAGCACTTTTGAGCGAATGCACAGCGTTGGGGAGGCTATCACAACATTTCGATTCGAGCGATCGGGCGTTTTAGCCGTACACGTTCCCGAAGGAACCCCGATGTGGCTTGGTAATTGACCAATGACTGCCAATCACCCAAATGATCATTGAAGATTGGATGAGTCACGGCCAACGTATCGCCAAGATAGTTGTCTTGCGTTGTCGCATATACCAATCGTCGATCTTTGGTATAAGCGAGTTCATGGGCAAGCCAAAGCATGTGGTTTGCTCGGTCCGCACCGATTGTCAAAAACACCACTCGGAAACTTGGCCTTGGTCCGACTCGACCCGATCGAGCCCACAACCCGAGTACCCAATTTTGGTATGTCTCGTATCCCAATATTTTCGAGCGAATGCTTTGCTCTCGTTTTGAGTCGATCGGTTCGGTTGCGTTGTCAATTTCGAAAACCAAATTGAAGGTCTTGCCAGCTTTCCGCAACTGGAAATGAAAGTCCGGCAATTGTCGGTGCTCCCCAACCTCAAGAATCAATCGACCATCCCCGAGTGAACGCATTATCTCGACACCGCCAAAATGACAACAATTGATTGTGTGGGCGATTGCATCCGCTGTTGCCATTGCGTGACGCACGCGAGAAGGTGCAACCTCATTGAAGTTTGTTCGGGGCGGGGATTCGGTCATATCGGGATAGGCTGCTCGATATCCTTCCGGTGTCAGCCGATAGTAAGACATCAATCCCCCACCGTTGGACGCCAAAGAAAAGTTTTTAACAAGCCCTGCGTCACCAAGTGCTTGAAGCCGCTCGCGCACACGACGCTCATCGCGAAACGCATCTTCGCCATAGGTAGTGCTTACCTTACGAATTTGAGCTGCGGTTGCGGGGGTCAAATCGAGAAATGACAGAATCGCAGAATCACGCTTGCTGATGATTATTCCTTGAGACATGCTAACGTTTGTGAAGATAGCAGGTCTCGATTTCATTCCCAAGTTTTCCATGAACAAACCAGGTGGATATATCGACTTTGATCGACTCCAATCCGAAACAACTCTCGAACAAGCGGCTGCCAAATGCGGAATTTCGCTTGAAGTTAAGGGATCGGGTTCCGAGGTTCGCATTGACTGTCCATTTGGCTGTGCTGGCGATCATTGCGGACGCAAGGAAATTGCAATCAATAAGGACAACCCACAATCGGTATTCCAATGCCATGCTTACGATTGTGGCTTTCGTGGAAATCTCCTTACGCTCATGCATGGATTTTTAACACAAGCCAAACCAACCGGCGACAAGCTCAAGGGAGACGAGTTCCAACGAGTGAAAAAAGTACTGGCTGGATCGGGCGAGACGGAAACGAGCCTTCCGGCCACAAAAAAGCCGGAGGCCGCTAAGCCAAAACTAGCGATTACTCCCCTACTCTCGAATTCGGCTCTGATCGATTCAACTGAGCCCCGAGTTCGCGAGCTTAGCAATATTGACGAAAAACTTAGACGCGACGTTACCGCAATGAATCCGCCAGCGGCTTCCTATATTCGTCGACACCCATGCCTTACAGCAGAATCGATGGCGAAATGGCGATGTGGATATCTTCCAAATGACGGTGGTGGCGACAAACGAGGTTGGTCGCTTAGGGGAAGCATCCTCTATCCGGTTCAGTCCGAACAAGGAAAGGTGTTAGCGTGGGTCGGTCGCGACGTGCAATACGAACAGAAGGAGCGCGAGTACCAGTTACTAACTCCCGCTGAGCGATCGGGCCAAGAACCTCCGGCCAAGCACCGATTCCCGAAAGGGTTTCATCGTGGCATCGAGTTATTTGGCCAGCACTCAAGTCGACTTCGCGAACCGGGCTATCGGGAGTTCATCGCAGAACACGGATTGACGTTAGTCGAGGGTTTCAACGACGTCATCAATCTCGACAATCTTGGAATTCCTGCATTGGGAATCATGTCCAACCGAATGACCGAGGCACAAGGAGAGAAAGTCGCAGCATGGGCGAAGCAAATGGCGAATGGTCGCGTCAACATAATGTTCGACTGCGAACCATCCGGCGTTGAGGGGGCCAAAGAAGCGTTGTGGTTTTTCGCAGAGCGAAAACTGGAAGTGCGATTGCTATGGTCCCCTGATATGCACAGCGGCAAATTCCAAGGCTGGCAACCTGAGTCACTCAATTCGTCGAGCGCGAGCGAGTTGTTTGTGTGATTAGACCTGATTGGTTTGTCTTTGTTTGAAATCCAATGTCACCGCTTTGTCAGCAAGACTTATTCACGTATCAATGAAGTAAGGGCCGACAAACGCCGCTCTCGATACAATTTCTGTAACTGCGAGGCCACGAATTTCAATCAGTGTTAATTTACGCAAGAATCCCCGTTTCAATAGCTAATAGTTCGCGACGGCTTCTTCAAAATGGATGGCATCCAATGGAAAAAACCCAAGCGAAGAAATCTTTTGATGCGCAAATTTGACGTCCGAAGTGAAAAGTACGACAACCAGATCTTTCAGCGCGCGAGTACAACAAACATAGAACAGTCGCCTTGTTCTTTCGACGGTCGTTTCATTTCCTTCTCGTTGGTTTGAATGGTCTCGTTCCCCAAGAGGCTTGATGCCTAGAAATTTTTCGTAAGAGAATTGAACATGAGTGCCTTCTTCATCGTCAAGAACGATAAGTACCCTTTCAAACTCAGCGCCTTTGATACCATGTTGTGTCGAGAACGGCGAATCGTCATTCACATAATTGAAATAACCCAAAAACTGGGACGCGGGACACGCTAGAAACGCTTCCATCGCAGAAACTTCTTTAGTCAATTCTTCGCCATCATCCTCTTTCACAACAGTGCCATCGGGTTCCGCCTTTTCGGCTTGAGGTGCCAGTTTCAAATACGTGTGTAACCGCGGATCGAGGTCGATCACTTTATATTCGCATATAAGTCGGAGCACGTCTGAATTAGTTGCGACTGATGTCGAGTCTAGCATCTGCTGGACCATCATTGTAAAACGTCGTAGCGATGAAAGTACTTCGGCAACATCCACCCCACCGAGGTTCTTACGGTCCAATAAAGGCGATTTTTCCCTTAGTACCCGAATCGCATCAAATTCGTTTCCGTTTTTACTCGCGATCACAAGTGGCAGAACAAAGGTACTAAAGGGTCGAATTGGCCAAGCAGTTCCATCAAGAAATCCGTTCTTGAACTTGTCTGGAGCCTTATCATTTAGCGCCGCATATAGTTCGCCAAAGCCTAGTCGCCTTGCGGCCATACGATGAACAATTACCAACAGTTTCACCGCTTGTTTCCCGTCAACTCCTGTCCATGCCAGATCGTCAGTCTTTTCGGCAGTCCACGCCCTCACCTGTGCTATCCGTTTATCACGATTTTCATTACAAGGCAGAATGAATAAATGAGCATTTCCTGCAATGTTTACGTGTTCGCTGTCTGGCACTGCCTTTCGGCCACTGGTTTGAATCAACCCATCTCCGTCTTTTCGGATTGCATTTGCGACATTGAGTACACTCGTAGGACAACGAAAATTTTCTGGCTTTCTGATGCTTGCCCAATTGGGTCCGGGCGAAATTGTGCCGACCCCTGTTGGATAAATACTCTGCATGGGATCACCAAAGAAGCCGAGACAGAACCTATTACCGGGATCATCTTCCACTGCCTTGAGAGCCAACACCACGTTCTCGCTTGTGTCTTGACTCTCGTCAACAAAGAGAAACGGGTATTGCTGAGCGAGAATTGTCCGCATCAATGGTCGCTCTAAGATAATCTGTGGCACCATCTTAATGACATCGTCGTGTCCAAGAATCCCATCAACGTAGTTGCTACCCGTTCCATAGGTATATGAAGGAACGTTCCCAATTTCTGCGAGCTGCTGATTGAATCGAACGAGGTCGCTAAGGCTTTTGTCCCGAGTACGTTGTTGCACGCGGGGACCGAAATTCTTGATTTTCTCGTCAAGTTTATCGATTTCTTGGCGGACGTGTATTGCCACCCATTCAGCAATATCCGATTGAAACGTCCGGACCAGTGACCATAAGAAGCTGTGAATCGTGGAGACATTAACAAGTGAATTGTTTTTTACATCCGACCAGATTTCTTCGGCAGCAACCTCTGTGTACGTTATGCATGCCACCCTTTGTCGACGTAGCTTCAGCCTTTCACCATGTTTATCTAGAATTTCCCCAATCCCTTTGATTAACGAAGTTGTCTTTCCTGATCCAGCCCCAGCGATCATCAAAAAACTTCGTGGCGGTGACGAGTTTATGCAAGCGTAAAGCTCTCGATCTGCTTCCGTATCGTTTTGATTGGCGCGTCTGGTCATTCAATCACCCCGTCGAGTGCAGCGGACTGTATTTCGGACTTTTTCTCCGATGGCAATTGTGTCTCAAGATTGACCACGCTATTTAGCCAATGAAGTCCTTCCTTGATATAAAGTGGTACATTCCATTCTTCGGGTTGAGCGGTCAAAACACCAAGTGCAAAGGAGGTCTTGTCAAAAGATTTCCCACCAACACGTTTATTGAGTCCTGACGCTAGATTAGCGTGGGTTTCAGGGCTCGTCCGAAGTTTCAAGCCGATGTGCCGTTGATTTTCTTGTTGGCACCATTCTGCGTTTTCGAGACCAAATGACTCTTCTAGCGTTCGACCACAGAGTCTATCTATTTTTCCTTTCCACATAACATCTGTGGGAACCTGATATGTAACCCGCGCCCGGAAGCCGTTACCCACTTCTTGCTCCCGCAATTTCTCTAATTCGGTCGCTGCGAATAGTTCCTCAACGTCGTGTTTCTGTGGTATCCACTGGATAAGAGTTTGGTTCGATGTTAACGCGAATGGTTCAGATGGTAAGCAAGCTCTACCGGACCTTTTCTTTGTCTGCTCTGCATTGTTGGCATCTGGAATTTCCAAATTCGTATCCTGATCGTCGTCGTCTTCAATACTTGACACTAGCTTTACGCTGTCCAAGTCAGTGATGATAAGGGCAACTAGCCCGAGAAACTCAATTAGTGACTTAAAACGATGCCCAAACGCTCCGCCAACTTCTAGAATGGACAGGCAGGCTGACCTTAGGGATGCAACCTCTTTTTCAATCATTAAAGGAAGCAATAGCCTTTCGACGTTCCCCTCTACGAGAATTACAGCGTCCGCGAAAAAAAGATCGCAATGCGTCAACTTAAGGTACCGTTGAAGAAAGTCCCTATCATTTGGATTTTGACTGTAAAACTTGGATAGATTCAACACTTCAGTTACCTGATGACCACTTCTGTTTTTTCGCCGGAAGTAACGGATAGGTTTGAATCCTCGTTCATAAACGATGTGTGGCGAGTGGGTCGTGACAACCGTCTGGCTCCTGAAGGCTTCGTCATCTAATTCCTCACCTTTTACGAGTTCAAGGACATTGCGTATGAATACCTGCTGAAGTTGAGCATGTAGGTGCGCTTCGGGCTCCTCAATGAAAATCAGGTGTAGTGGAGCTCGAAGCTCTCCATCTGCAATCCATCGGGCATGAAGGTCGAGTATCTCTACGACCATATATATGAGGTTTTTGAAGCCAAGTCCGTTGTATGAGTCAGGGAGTCTCAAAGCGTCATCCCCATCACCAAGAACGTAATGAACACGAGCATCTTGGCTACTCATAATAGAAGCAGGGTTGAGTGCAGACTTGATCTCAAGACGCGGATTATGCAAGCCCGGATAACCGAGTTTAGAGAGTCGGCCAAGCGTATCTTTGAAAACGTCTGCCAAATGATCATTCAGTCCAGCTTCAGAGTCATGTAGCGCCCTCAACGCCCTATGATCATCCTGCCTTTGATCGAGGTTTCGCTTATAGAATCTACTTAACCGCTTCGAGAGGTCTTCGGCCCGTCCCGCTCCTCTGCCGGAACTCGATTCCGGATCAGCTAGATGCCGTTGTGCGCCGAGATTATCGACTCTAATAAGAGATTTGAGAATCGAAGAACCACCAGGTTCCTTGCCAAGTGGAAGCGGTTCATACCCGTCATAGGCATTGAAATTATCGTCAAATTTCGTTCGATCCAAGACATAGTATTTGAATTCAAACTCTCCTTGTAGCTCCTTATTCAGATAGTCGGTCAGGCTCTTAGGCCACGGGACATACTTTTCATTGTCCCGCCTTTCCAAAGAAGCCGCGTTTGTCAGAGCCTTCGCACTCGCAATTCGGAATTTTTCAAGAAGCTCATGCTCGTCCCGTGCGGCAAGCTCGATCCGTATGCCAACTTGTGTTCCGACCCATGAGGTGCTCGGTAATAACGGTAGAACTAGGTATAGATCGCTTGCAGTAACTTCAAACCATAGATCTAGACCAATCGAGGGCAGCTTTGGTTTCTTCGAATTATCTTCAAATGAATTGCCGAAAGCATTGAGCTCCTCCCAGCAATTCGAACAAAAGTCGTAAACAGAAAACCTATCTTTCGATGCCGAAACAAAAGCGTGAACTACCTGTGTCGCGGAGGTCTTCCCGCTATTGTTTGAGCCAACAAAAATTGATATGTCCGAAGCAAGCTCGATATGAACGTCTTGTAGCCTTCGGTAGTTCTTCACTCTGTACGAATGGATATGCACGTTCAGTTGTCCCGATTAGGTCGTTTTGGAAATGGGTGTTGCCAAATGTATGCTGGCCGTTACGGGTCTGCAACCAGAAACGCACTGTCGGTACTGGGCGCTCAAACTTACGATTAGGGGTAATTTGCCGCATAGCCTCCCATTCCATGAGTTCTGTGAGGCCACCATTTTTATCTGCTTGCTTGGCTTGAAAAACTTGTATATCACCTACATGCATGACGATTGAGAAACAGTGTCTCTCGTTGCTTGAACCGTAACTCGCTTCGGAAAGGCTCCGCCGTGGTGTCGTTCCGCTGTGCGGTTGCGCAAGGCTGTAGGGCCTTGAGTTGTGCGGGCAGAGCGTCGTGGTTGACGTGGGTCAGCCGCGACAGGTGGGGTTACGCGGAGCGACGGTTACGAGGCACAAGTACCAGCACGTCGGAAGCCCACCTGTCGCGGCGATAGCCGACGACGCTCTGCCCATAAAGTGTGGCAGGGGTTTCGGCTATCCTTAGCCGCATTGTCGGTCGATCTCCGATCGCCTCTCGCTCCATGGCGGGTCGCCAGTGCAGGCGATCGCTCGGCGCTCGCGCGGCGGAACCAATTTGCCTGCGAACCAACCCCAGTTGGCAATCGAAGCAGACATGCTTCCTCTTGAGTTGTCCGGTCGACACGGACCGCTCCGTCGGTCCGTGCTCGTAGTCAACTATTCTTTTCAAAGCAGAAGGGCGATAGCCCGCTCCCCTCTTTGCTTTAACAGATAACACTTTGATATACGCTTTGTAGGCGGATTTTGAATGGTCTGAATTTGGCTTCGTGAAGCCATCGGATGACTTCGAGTCTCTCGAAAAGGTCCGGTAACTGCCAATGATCGGTCCGGCGATTGCCAATAATCATCCGTAAAAAAAGGTCCGGCTATTGCCAATAGTCACCTGAGTCTGGGATTAGCGATTGCGACTTTCGAGAAGCCATACTCCGAAGTCCGGAAAGGCAACGTGTTCCCTTGCGATCTTGTCGACTGTCGCTCGGCGTGAACTCTCATCCGTTTGATGCGGATCGACGGTTCGGTAGAAGTCATGGAATATCGGATGGTACTCGCGATAGCGACGACTCCCCTCCTCTGAATTGAGGTACTGGTTCAAGGCGATTGCCTTCGCGTTGTCGTATTGCTTGCGAGTCGCGGATTCATCTTGAATCTTGGTCGCTCGGTCTTGGTCCCATTCTCGACGCTTAGTTTCACGTTCGTGTTCGTAAATCCAATCCGGCGGAAGTCGGTTGTTCTGAACCGCGTCGACGAAGAACGCTGCCGGTGAAGTTTTGAAACCTGGGAATCCCCGAGGTTGTTCCTTCATTGCAACTTCAGTGACGTTAATCCATCGCTGGAGCAATCCCCTGCTGAACTGGTTAAACAATCGACGAATCGCGGCATCATCGACACCAATGGATTTCAAGGGTTGATACAGCGAGTCTTCAAAAATCGATTCTTTTGCGTTTTGGGCTCGCTTGGTTGTCGGGCGGCGGAAGTAGGCACCTTCAAAGAACTGAACGACGTAGACCCCCTTTGCTCGCTTAATGAACAAGTCTTTTATGTCGGTCTGTCCCCTTCCGAGTTCAATGACGTTGTGTTCGATAAGTTCTTGGATGCACGCAGTCAGGTCATACTTTCGTTTTTTGAGGGGCCGTGACGCCGAAAGACCGAGTCCATTGATCGTGAGGTCATCGACGTTGAGATAGACCGTCTTGGTCCGCCAAAAACGGTCCTTCAATTTGAGGAACAATCTTCGGGCTGCTGGTGACAGGTCGCGATAGAGATCGAGGTCGAACAGCAACGTGCCTCCCGTTGCCTGACACATTTTGAAGAATGTCGGCGACCATTCGATCCGCCAAGTTCGTTCGTTATC
>JANMHA010000216.1:0-15888 GCA_031374925.1 Pirellula sp.
TCATCTCCCAGGAGGTAACAAGCGCGGACAGTCTTAGCAATGGTATGGACCGCCACGATCTCAGAAGGGTCGAAAATTTCCGCTCGAGATAATCTCGCCATGGTTCACTCCGTCGAAAGAGCCGATAGAAGCAAAGGGATTTTCTTCAAAATAAGAATTTCAAATCCAAAAAGCAACTACCCACCCGGAAAAAAGCTGTGTCCCTCACTAGTTCAAAAGTAAAAGCTCGCCGTCGCTTCCCACGTTGAGGCTAGCGACGATTCCAGTGGTGCGATCCATCCGGTAGGATTATCGCTCGATCCGGTTGGTAAACGTCGCTCATTTCACGCTCCGTGACAACAGCTGAAATCGGCAAGCAACCGGCTTTTGATATTCCAACTCAACAACAAACACGCCGGGGCAGGACCACACTAGCTCAGCTTTTTTCGAAACCAACTTTTCTCCTTTAGCGTTTAGACTGCCAATACTTGGAGTTTTGTCTGCGGCATCACGGAAATTTCTTGCTCGAACAGTAAATGACAGCGTTATGCGTTGCTCGCCCCACTGCGATGATGTCCTTGCGACCATCGCCATCTAAATCCGCCACGACCATATCCTCGACGGCGATTTGGCCAGGTTCGATTAGGGTTCGTTCCCATTTATCCCCGGTAAAGTCATAGACGCGTATTCCACAACGATGGGGCACTTCTGCATCGTCCCGCACACCGATAACGATCTCATCGTCGGAGTCGAAATCGAGGTCAGCGCAGGCTACGGCATGCCCCCACTTGAGCTCTTTGTCGATCACGTTTCGAAGCATGAAACGGAGTGTGCGTTTGGGGTCATGGGAATACACAACGACTTGGTCCCCATGCCAGGGCTCGATGGTCGCAATGAAATTGCCTCCACCGGTAAAATGACCAAGTCGTATTTCGCTCGAACCACGTGCGGGTGCGACCCCTTGAAATCCCATTCCTTGTGGATAAACAAACTTCCGCGAGTCTTTGGTGAACATGATTCGGGTCGCGCCCTCGTAGCTTGCTACGAGTATGTCGGTGTTGCCTTCGTCGTTCATGTCGACAACTTCGAAATTGTGGGCAACGTGGCGAGATTCGTCGATGACTTTCATGGGCCAAGGATTGGATTCAGGCTGGCTCGGAATCTCGAAGTGCAAGAGCCGTACTGGAGTTTGGTCGAAACCTGGAGCAATCGTATTGCGTCCCTTGAGCGGCAGTACGATTAGTTCTAAACGGCCGTCGTGATTGATATCGGCCCAATTCATTCGATGGGTCGTGGGCTCTTCAGCGATCTTCGTATAAGTCCAGGTTTGGCGGGGATCGCTCGGAGATTTCAACCAACCGATTTCGCCACCGGACTTGGTATTATTAGGCTGCCAATCGTGACCAATTGCCAAATCAATCTTGCCATCCCCATCGATGTCATTCGGAGCCATGCAAACATTGTCATTCTTCGCATCCGGTGTCGAATAGATAACATGGACTTGCCAACTTGGGTTTTCCAGCCACAGGTAGCGTTTGCTGTCAGTTATCAAGATGTCGAGCTTGCCATCACCACTTAGGTCAAGTGTTCGAACGGCATACCCGACCTGCAGTTCTACTGGCAAGACCTGAGGTACCCATTGAGCATCGACATGGCCATGGATCGCATTAAGGAACAGGAAGCAAACGGTAGAGAAACGTACTGCCAAACGAGTGAACAATTCTTCGGCAAGGGACATGACACAACCTCTTTGGGATCACGTTGAACGGAAGAACTGTATCATAGCAAAATCAAATCGGGTGTGAACGGAATGGCCCGCCCTTACCAATACAACAGACAGATTGAACTAGGTGTTGCACCCTTGCGGACCATTGCAGCGGCGCTTTAGGCTAGTGGCAGATTAAGGCAGTCCAACCCGAAGCGAGGGACAATTTCGCAGGCCCCTCACTCATGTATCGGGTTATGATTGGTAGTTTTTGCATCGCCGCTAAGCTTATTGGGGCGACTTAGCCGATTCGGCACCCAGTGGCATGACGCCCATCGCCCGCGCTTCCGAGATTGAAATGAGTTGCCGATCTGGGTCGTCGTCCGACTTGAAAGCCTCGGCATGCTCAGTGATTTGGTTCTTGCCAGCCTCCAGAGCCGAGACAAAGGTCGCATGCGATGCAGCGAATTCTTTCTGTTTCAGTTTGGATGGAAGTTTGGGTAGCTCGACAACAGGTTTCAGGTTGTCACTGCCAAGCATAGTTGTCTCCAAACCAAACAGAGTAGGGTTTTCTTTGTTGCCGTCGGAGAATGCTAAGAAACAATGACCAGGGACCATTACCAAGTAGGCATCGAGTCCAATCCTTCGCAAAATGCTCGCCATAAGTACGGAACCATCCACGCAATTGGCCTGCGACGATTGCACAGTATCGTCCAGGAAGCGAACGGTTTGGCTGTATACGAACTTGCTCGGTGGGGCCGTCGAAACGTCGCTGTACTTGATGCCCCTGCGTTGCAGCGCATTCCAAATGGCAAACACCTGCGAAAGCACTTCGTCCTGACTTCCCGATTGATAACCGGTGAAGCCATTGATCAACTCATGTTCCTTGGCAGCACTCAACGCCTCCTTGAGAAGACCGTCGATCCAGGGATGGTTTTCGTTAACGTACGCGGCGAAAGTGACGGAGATGTCCTCGAGGTCTTCGCCATCATCGTCAAGTTTAACATAGAAAGGACATTCATTGATCGATCGCAGCAGCACCGTTTCGTCGATCTCGGCGATCACAATGTCATCGACCGACACCTTGATTTTCAAGTTGGCTGGCTTTTGTTGTACGCATCGTCGGAGCGCATCGTAATCCCATCTGGCTTTTGGGTAGACATGGATGACGTCGTAATCGTCGTCGCTTTCACCTTCCCATTTGGACTTCTTGAGGAAGCCATCACCCATGATTTCAACGATGATCTTGGCACCTTCCGGGACGTTTTCAATTTCGACCCCCACACTGCCATTCTCGTCACCAAAAAGAGGGATTTCATCGTCCTCGAGTTCTGGGTCTTCGTCGGTCTTTTTGTCTTCGGCCCGTTGTTCGTCGCCGTTCCAATCGACGGTCGCGGTAGCGATGATATAACTCGGAAACAGATCGTTGCCGGTGTAACTCAAGAAAGTTGCGGATGGTTCGTCAGCGCTGGAGACGTAGGAAGAACTGCAAATGGCAATAAGAAAGGCTAAGGAAATGCGACGCATGCGAAATACTTGTCTTGAGGAAGAAAAGGGAATTGTCAGACGGCGAACTAAGTCTCATATCGTGAGAATCTGGACCGTGACGACAATCGGTTTTTTCCTAGGCCCAATTCACCATCAAACGACTACTGCGGAAGCGATTCGGGTGATTGTGAGGGATATGCCGTAGATCCGTCGCTCCGCCGACGGATGTACTCCGTGATGGAACCTGATTGAATGAGCATCATTACCCTTGCTTTCGAAATTGAATTTAGACGTTCTTTGGAAGGATAGGGCGCTTGGTCGGAGAGAGCGAGGATGCGAGTCGCGGAGCGACGTCGCCCACGTGGATCCGTCGCTCCGCGACGGATGTCCTCGATGCTGGATCGAGTTTATACGTTTTTATAGAAGGAACCGGGCGATGGGTCGGAGGGAGCGAGGATGCGAGTCGCGGAGCGACGTCGCCTACGATTTCCTTCCGTTATCGAAGGTGCTCTTTTGCCTCAATAAATGATGATAGTGCTGAGCAAATCGGTGAGCTTCGTCTCGAACATATTGCAACAACCGCAATCCAAACGACTCGCGTCCCAGTCGAATAGGTTCGCTTTCGCCAGGTCGATATATCTCTTCTTCTTTTTTCGCAAGCGATACCATAACGGGTGGGTCAATGTCTTGGTCCCGGAATGCTGCCAGAGCAGCATTCAATTGCCCTTTACCGCCATCGATCATGAGCAAGTCCGGAAACGCTTCTTGCTCATCGGTCAACTTGCGAAACCGACGCGAGATCACTTCGTGGATACTTCGGTAATCGTCGATCCCTTTCACGTCTTGAATGCGATAGCGACGATAACCAGGTTTGAAGGGCAAGCCATCCAAGAACTGTACCAACGACGCAACCGTATCGCTGCCACCTAAGTGCGCGATATCAACCCCTTCGATCACTCGCGGCTGCTTGTCCATGCCAAGTACTTTCTTCAGTGCTCTCATTCCTTTCTTTGGGTCAATATAGAAAACTTCAGGCTGCGCGTGGACATCGATTTCGCCCCGGTCACCCAAGTTCTCAAGCAACTGGATTTCATCTCGGAGCCTTGCCGCCTTTTCAAAGTCCAGCTTGGCCGATGCCTCCAGCATCTCCTCTCGCATCTGTTTGAGCAATCGATCGCTGCCACCTTCCAGAAATGTCTGTAACCTCCGAATATCCCGTCGGTAGTCGGCTTTGCTAATGCGTTTGTTGCAGGGGGCTGTACACTGCTTGATCGAGGCGAGTAAGCATGGACGAAACCATTCCCAACGTGGATCGTTTTCCTCGATGTCCAAGGAACACGTTCTAAATTGAAAAACTCGCTGCATGACTTGCAGTGCACCTCGCAATTGACCGGCGCTGGTGAACGGGCCATACAGCTTCGCGCCTTTGGCTTTCGGCGTGCGAGTTACTTCGACACGAGGAAAATCTTCGTGCGTGGTGATCATCAAATAAGGAAAGGTCTTGTCGTCCTTAAGGTCCTTGTTGTGCCGCGGTTGTATGTCTTTGACCAGTCGGCTTTCGGTGAGCAATGCATCGACCTCACTACTGCACAACATGAAGTCGATATCGGCAATTTCGTGGATCCATTCCGCCGTCCGAATTTCTTGCGCAGCGGCAGCCAAAAAATAGCTGCCCGCTCTTGCTCTCAGATTCTTTGCCTTTCCAACATAGATGACAACGCCGGATGCGTCCTTCATGAGATAGACGCCTGGCGATTGCGGAAACTCCCGAACCTTTTCGGCAGAGCGGCGGAATCCGAGATTACCGTTCAACAATGCATCGATGCGTTGTTGGATTTCTGGACTTGGTTCTGCAAGATGCTCGTCTGGCTCGACGAGCGTGACTTCTAAATCAAGTTCGTCTTCGTCATCCGTTTCTGTCCTGTTGTTCTCATCCATCAAAGCCTTGCCAAAACTGTCGCCTTTTGCTCCGCAAAAATGCGTTTAGGAAGCGCACTTTCGCGGAGCGAAAGGCGACACTAGAAGCCGCAACTACGGTTGAAAGCCTGGGAACGCTCCCTGACCTGGAAATCCACCTTGAGGTGCACCCGTTCCAGTTCCGCCAGCCGTTTTCGGTTGGATCAGTTCGGTGATCGTAACCTTCAGCTTCTTGTAGTCGGATTCACTTACCACGTAATACCAGTCGGCAAAGCGGCCGTTGAGCTCGGCTACTTTGTTCTTGGCTTTTTTCAATTTTTCGTTTCGATCATCGATCTTGCGTTGGTTCTCTTTGGTAATTCGCTCACGCGTGGCTTCCAGTCGTTCCTTCCACTCTTCGTCGGTGGGTTCGGCGTTGGCCGGGGGCACATTGGGCTTGGTTGGGTTATCGGCGGCTTTTTTCGTATCGTCTTGTGGTTGTGGTTCTTGAAAAGAGACCATGCGACCAGCCAGATTCGGCTTCACGGCCGATAAAGAGACAGGCTTTTCCGGAGCAGCTGGTACTTCAGGTGGGACAGAGGGATCCAACGCAGGTTTTTCGATGGGATCAGGTTTTTCTTCGACGGCTGCTTTTTCAACAGCAGGTTCCTCAGGTTTCTCAATCGGTACTACAGGTTCCGTAGGTTTAACATCCGAACCTGCCGGTTCAGACGCTGCTGGTAGTTCCGTCGTCGGTGGCACTTCCGCTGGTTTTTGCTTCATGCGTTCGATTTCCTTCAGTTCCTCAACCGTTTCAGGGAGTTTTTCAAGCTCAGGCATTGGGAACTTTGAATCATCGACTCGTGTGGTAACCAGCATGAATCGATTGATTGAAACCGATTCTTCGGCTTTGCCCTCTTCCTTAGTATCCGCGGTATCGACGGCGTTGATTTCTGCTCCTGCAGCCCCACCAAATCGCAATAGGTATTGGACGCCATCCTTGAGCGTTACTACCAGTTCGCCGCTCTTGGAATAAAACTCGATACTATCGCCACCTTTTTGGTTTGGGTTCGGAAAGAAGCCGCGACGTTGAAGCGACATGAGCGACTCGCTGTTCTTCAACAGGTTGCTGTCCCCTTTTAAGTCAGCTGCAAGTCCGGCTGGCTTCTTGATAACATCCGCAATTTTCAAGTTGTCGAGTGTACTCTTGATCTCGTTTAACTTGGTTGTGTTGAGTTGTTCGTCTGGTGCCAAGGTTTTTTCGCTTGGCGGGTCGGATTGGAAACTAGTAATTCGGGTGGGCTGCCACTGACCGCTGGAGGTCGCGAAATTCAAGTCTGCTTCATAATTGCGACTCAGGGCCAGTCCCTGTTGCGTTGTGATGATCTGGTAATCGCGAACACCCAGTGTTTCAATGTCATTGCTGCTCAATTTGAGCAAGTCGGGTTCAATCCACTGTTTGAAATCGGTACTGAGGGGCGCGGTATCCAATTCAACGACATAGATAACGTCCTCGGAAGGAACGCGAACATACCGCTTTTTCTTGTCGATCTCTTTGCCGATGATCACATCCGCTAGCATGTTTCCTTTTTCGTCCTTCATTTGGACGAGCATACCAACGCCTTCGCCACCTTTGTCTGCATTTTGCTTGTTCGGTTCAACGACGCCGAAGAGCGTTTGCTCCGTTTTCTTTTCGGAAGCAATATCGAGGACTTTAAGACCAACAAACAAGTTGGCAGCTTCGCTCATCTGCTTTCCAGCGTCGGCTGGATAACTCTCGTGCGATGGAATCGTCCAGAGTCCTACCTTGCGATCGCGCGCAACTTCAAAATCAACGTAGTCTTCCTTCGGGGAATCGTAGCGAAGAATTTTGAGCGACGCCGCCGTAAGCGGATCGGAAAACTTTTCAAAAAGAGGTTTCCCTTTCATTCCTGTAACTGGAGTGTTGGCACGGTTGCCTGCGGACGTGACCCACGCCAGGAGTGCAACGATGCCTACCACGGCTGCTAATGACCCGGTCTTAGTTCCCTCTGTCACTTTTCTATCTCTCCAATATCTACGCTTGATGTTGTCTGTTGAATTTTATTACAGTAGTGTTCGTTAAAGCGAGCTAACGCAAACGAGTCTTCGAGATACCTTCGCGTTCTCGCAGTCGGCGAGAAACCAAAACGATGATTCCAACCAAGAGCGGCGGTAAAGGTGGAACGAAGACAGCTAGCAACTTGTAATACTTTTGAATCTTGCCGATGGAATCATCCGATTGTCGCCTCGCTTCCCGAATACCCTGGTCTCGCACTCGAAGTAATCGTTCTTTTTCGACTTGGAATTTCTTGGTTAGTTGCATCTTCTTGATATTGTCGATCTGTATCTTTTCTTGCAGTTTCTTGATAGTTTCCGGATCGATCGCTCCCTGCGATTGCAGTTTCTCGATTTGCTCCTTAAGGTCGCGTTCGGACTTGGCGTTTTCGTCTTCGACCGCAGTCACCGCTTTGTTGTACTCGTTGTTGAAGTCGGTTCGCTGTTTGGCTTCCTCAACGCGGAACTCATCCGCTTTCAGTTCGACCAGCTTCAGCGTGCTGTACGTTGGAATATGTCGACGGATTTGCGGATAGCGGGTTTCACCCACCAGCACATCGATCGCGTTCAAAACAAAGGTGATGTTCTGGAACTGGAAATTGATGTCTTCCATCATGGGCTTGCGATTGCGGATGTCTATGAATGTTCTTGACATGCAGTCGATGTCACTAACGTAAACAGCCTTGATGGGACGTTTTGACGACGCGGAGGACTCGCCCGCTTTCGTTTCTTCGCCTTCAACAATTGCAGCCAGGATCTGTTCCCCTTGGTTTACTCCTTGCCTCAGTTTGTACTCGATGGAACGACTCAGCCCAGCCTGCTGCACTCCGTCAATTTCCGATTTTGGCATGGTACCAGCAACCTGCCCCGTTTTAACTAGCGGCGTGAATTTGAGACCTGAATCCTTAGCTGGAAGAATTACGCCAGCGTAAAGAAACATTAGCTCTTTCAGTCCGTTCGTTATTTCACTTTCCTTATTGAGCGCATTCTTCGCGCCTGGAGCTTCTTCACGAGCGAATACCCACAGGTTTGATGCTTGCGAAGTTTCGGCCAGAATAGGGTAGGGGTTGTACTCTTGCCAACAAATGTCCGGTGAGAAACCACCCATCATTCCGGGCCTTCCGGGGACCTCTATGCCGAGCGCACGCCATAGGGGGCGGATATCCCCCTTGGGCTGTGGTCCGCCACCCATTCCCATCATTCCGCCAGCCTGTGGCTTAGGATCGCCAGTTCCTGGGACTTGGTCTAGAGCCACGATCGGGTCTTCGAAGATTGCTGTTGGAACGCCTGCGGTGACCGCGTTTGTGAAGTTGATCATTTCCTCTGGCCCAAGAGATGACGGCTGTACTGCAAGCAGTACATCGTACTTTTCAGTATCAATAGGTGAGGCAGCATTGACGTCAATGACCTCGTATTGTTTCGCAAGTTCCTCGACGATAGGTTGCTGGGGTTGCGATTGGAAGGAACGCATGTCCATTCCACCCATCAATTTGGCATCTGTCTTGATAATCCCTAGTTTCTTTCGAGTGGGTTTCGAAACCGTCGTTAAGGATCGAACGAGTTCGTATTCGACGGGAACGCCAGGTTCGAAGAAAGGAATAACGACCTTTTGCAATCCGCTTCGAAACGCTGCCCCTAAGAGAACTGGCTGATCGGAATAGGTTCCACGTTCACGTACACTAATCATCTGCGGGACAATGCCGTATTGCTGTTCGGCCATCTTTTCTTCGTCGCTTGAGGGAATAATCGAGTCGTAGATTCGAACTTGCATCGAACCTCCAGAGGATTTTGCGGTCGACTCGAATTCCTTGAGCAGGGATATGATTTGGTATTTGATTTTAGCAAATTGCTCAGGCACTTCGTCCGAAATGAACGCATCCACGACGATGTCCCGATCCTTGCCTAACGCTCGAATCATCTCGGTGGTTACTGGCGAGAGGGAACTAACCTTCATTTCTGTAGCGTCCAACCGCAACAGATCTCGATTTCGGAAAAGCATGCTACCAGCATAAGCGAGCACACCAAGCAACGCGATTCTAGTCAGAAAGTGAGCCAGTTTTGCATTGCCATCGCGTCCGCCACTCCAATGTCGCTTGCCAATTAGCACCATGCATAGGTAGACACCAAAAGCGGCTATGAGAAGAAAGTAGGACATTCCGGAAAGGCTCAAAACCCCTCGCCCAAAGTCATCGAACCGCTCTTGAATGCTGAAGTTCCTGATCTCTCTAGCGACAGGTCGAATCGCAATGGTGTCCGCTTTGAAGGCGAAAGCCAATGGAGCATTGAACAACGCACCAAGAATGAACCCAACCGTCAGATTGCTGGTCAAGAATGAAGCCACCATACCGATCGAAATCATGGCCAATCCAATAAACCAGTAACCGATGTAATTGGTAAAGAAGAGTCCGGTATCGATTTCACCTTGTGTCAGCAAGGCCAACACGACGAACGTCGAGAGCTGAGAAAACAAAAGCGAGACGGTGTAAATCGCAGAGGCCGCTACGTACTTACCCGCAACAATGTCGAAGTCATCGGCTGGAAGTGTTAGCAGCAATTCGTCTGTCCCTTGACGTCGTTCTTCGGCCCAGATACTCATCGTGATAGCTGGGATGAAAAACATCATGATGTACGTGAACCACTTATTGAGCTGCCCAAGAGTTCCGAGATTCGAGCTAAAGAATTCATGCGGCCAAAAGGCCGCCATGCTTGTCAGCAAAACGAAGAGGCATAAAAAGACGTAGCCGGTTGGGTTCGAAAAATAGCCGTAAAAATTTCGCTTGAGTACGGCGTATGCGACGCGACGTCCACGAGCGAGCAAAACGACCAGAGCGAGCATTACGGCCAGGAAAACAATGTCTAGCAACAGCAGCTTGATCAATGCGGTGAGTACGAGAGCCACTTGCGGTATTCCTTAATCACAAAATCGTTGTTCGGTTACGTTTGAATCTTGCGTCAGCAATCGGTGTCGATAACGCTTTTTTGTTTTGCTTCGATTTGCGGTCAGTAGCTAAGCTGACGCGCCCGTTAGTTTATGGAACGCCGAAGACAAATCACCCTTGACTTGTTTCAATTCATCAACAGTTCCTTCGAAGACCTTGCGGCCTTCGTTGATCATGATGACACGAGTCGCCATCGCTTCGACTTCTTGCAGAATGTGGGTCGACAACAAAATCGTCTTGGTCTCACCCAGCTTCTTCATGGTATTTCGAACCTCGCGAATCTGGTTCGGGTCCAAACCCGCCGTAGGTTCGTCCAGGATGAGAACTTCGGGTTCATGAAGCAACGCTTGAGCCATCCCAACTCTCTGACGAAACCCTTTCGATAGCTTACTAATGGCTTTGTGAACGACGGATTTCAGATCGCATAGTTCAATAACGGCTTCGATTCGTGTCTTCTTGTAGGCGGTTGGCATTCCACGCGCATCGGCAAAGAAATTGAGGAGGCTGTGCGGAGTCATATCTGGATAAAGTGGACCGTTCTCCGGCAAATACCCGAGCCGAATAGAACCGGCAATACGATCGGAAAACATATCGTGGCCGGCGATCCGAGCGACTCCTTCGCTCGGAGCAAGGTAGCCGGTCAGCATCTTCATAGTCGTGCTTTTTCCGGCACCGTTGGGTCCCAGAAAGGCGACCAGCTCACCTTTGCTGACCTTGAACGACACATCGCGGGCCGCCGCGAAAGGACCATAAAACTTGGACAAGCCCTCAGCCTCAATCATTACTGTGGAGCTAGCACTTGGTTTAGGCATGTTAAGTCAACTGTAGTATCGTGGAATGGATCGAACTCTGTGGCAAACCGAAATGTAAGCCTCAGGCCAGGGTGCGAGTATATCGCGTTTCTCATCTCGAACAACGCATCTTTGACGATCAGGTCAAGGATAACGCTCTGGCTGTCTGGCATTGGCTACGCACTACCGAAAAGCAAAGTTCACACCAAAGAGGTAAGTTTTGCGTCTATAACCTTGCGAAGAGACCTCGCGCCCCATTCAGGCCTAGCACATAGATCGCAGCGTTGGGTTTGTATCGAAAAGCCGAACCATCCGCGGTACGAGGACGTCGTCCAGCATTAGAGCAAGGTTTTCCCAAGGAATTCACCCCCCCTGGCTTCGCGAGCCCCTCCCAGAGGGAGTAACGCTGTGAAGCATTTTCGTCCGATCGGAGCTTGCCTCCGACGGACGCCGTTTTGGCGTACTATAAATGTGCGGCTCAGACCCTAAATTACTTCACTTCGCTCCCGCCTCGACCGCCTTAGGCGGTCGAGTTGGGAGCGAAGTGCGGCGGTTAACGGGCAGTTACGTAGGACGCCAAAACAAGGTTGAGAGGAGGCAAGCTCCCGCTCAACCTTAGCGAATTGGGTGTGCGATCATATAGCCATCGGCAATGATCCTTCCAGCCATCGGCAATGTTCAATCGCCACGCAACTTGAGATTCATGATCTCGAGCTTTTCGCGGACTTCGGTCAAACTCGTCACGCCAAAGTTCTTGCACTCCAACAAGTCGTCGCCCGTCTTGCGAATGAGCTCGCCAATCGTATTGAGCTGCAGTCGAACCATGCATTTACGAGCACGAACCGATAGATTCAATTCCGAGATTGGACGATCCAGTAGCATCTGCTGGTCTGGTGTCATGCCGCTGACATCCAACGGTGGGTCCGCTTCCCGTTTTTCGTGCGAAAACTGACCGAGTCCCAATCCGCGAGCGGTGAGCATCTCCCGAATTTCAACAAGCGAGGTTTCACCGAAGTTCTTGCTGGAAAGAAGCGTCTGCTCCGATACGCGAGTCAAATCGCCAAGCGTCCGAATTCCCATCTTTTGCAAGCAATTTCGGGAGCGGACCGACAGTTCGAAATCGGTTACCGGAACATTGAGCAACTGCGCCAGTCGCTCGTTCTTCTTTTGCGAATCTTCGTCGTAGAGGATGTTTCCACCAGCGGCAGCGTCCTTTAAATACAGAATCGCTAACTTGTGGTCTGGTTGAGTCTCCAAAATGCGCCGGTAACAAGCTTGAGCTCGGGCATAATCGTTCCGATCTTCGTACATGATCCCCAAATTGAGGAGCGTTCCAATGTGGGAGGGAATCACTCCTGCGCCACGCTGATACAACTCAAAGGCTTGCTGATCGTTGCCAACACGGTCATTTTCCAAAGCCAAACCAAACAGCGCGCCAGCGTGTCTCGGGTTGACCTGCAGAGCCCGTTGGTAAAGAGCGATCACCTCGGTCAAATTGCCACCGATGGAAGCCAACGTGGCCGCTCGCTGAAAAGGGTATTCCGCGTGTTGTTCAACAGAACCAAAAATATTGTCGAGTAGCTTGAGCGCTTCGTCCTTGCGACCGGTGTATCTAAGCACTTCGGCGCGGGACAACTGACACCACTCAGGGGTGTAGCCAGCCCGTTCGGCGGCATCGTAATACGCCAATGCTCGATCGTATTGCTCCAGCTGAAAACAACTCTTCCCTAGGTAATATTGGGCTAAAGCTCCTCCGTCGGCTTGCTTGAGAGTTGCTTCCGCATCCTCAAACTTACCGATCAAATACATGCACACGCCTAAACGCGTGAGCGTTGCTGGAGAAGGATTCGGTGTTTGCTGAAGCTCATGAACAGCATCGCGTAGCAATGCGCACTGCGTAAGATCATCTTCGATCGTCCGAACCAACCGATCAATGTCCTGAGGACCAAACGTGTGATTGGAAAGAACGATTTCTCGGATATCTACCGTCGCCATTTGAACCATATGCTCTAATATCCCCAATTAATTTTTTCGACTGGCGTTTACTAGTCTTCGGACCCAGTATGTTGGAAGCCGATGGTGGGAGTCGAACCCGCAACCCCCGCATTACGAATGCGGTGCTCTACCAATTGAAGCTACATCGGCGTTTTTGCTTGGATTGTCGCGATGTGCAAACATCAGGCCGCCAAAGGATATTTCGTACCCTTTTCCAAGAATCCCATAAAATAAAGCCAACGGGCGACATTCGTCAAGGGCAACCGTTTTATAACACTTTCTAATTCTGGCGAAATCTTGCTGGACGGTCCACGAGTCGCAGAGCGACACCGCTCCAAAGAATCGATATGATGCTTGCCGAAGCGGAATTCGCGATAATTTAGCCGCCGCACAGGTATTTTGCCGCTCGCCATAACGCTTGAAAAAACATGTCATCCGCAACCACGCCTGCATCCATCAAACCAGCAAGTCCCGTCATACCGGATGGTTTTTTTTCGATGCTACGGGAAATATGGGGCTTCGACAGCCTTCGAACATCACAGCACGCTGCAATCGGGTCCATTCTTGAGGGACGAGACACTTTAGTGGTCATGCCGACTGGAGGTGGCAAATCCCTTTGCTACCAAGCACCGGCCATTTTTCGTGGCGGGATGACCATCGTTGTATCCCCCCTCATCGCTTTAATGAAAGACCAGGTCGATTCGCTCAAGCAAATCGGCGTGAACGCCATACGCATCGACAGCACGCTCAATGCGGCAGAGAAGCGGGAGGCCGCTCAGCAACTTCGGGGCGGCCAAGTGCGAATGCTTTTTGTTTCGCCCGAACGGCTCGCCAATCAAGACTTCGTGCGATTTCTCGATGGCAATGACGTTCACACGATAGCCATCGACGAAGCTCACTGCGTATCCCAATGGGGGCATGACTTCCGTCCTGAGTATCGGCAATTGAGCAGCCTAAGGACATCGTTTCCTAAAGCCGCAATGCATGGATTCACGGCTACTGCTACCGAAAAAGTACGATTGGATATTATCGATCAGTTGGGGCTTAAGGCACCGCGAGTCTTGGTCAGTTCCTTTGACCGGCCTAATTTAACCTATCGTGTTTTGCCGCAACTGGATTTGCAAGATCAGATTCGAGAAGTATGCGAACGCCATCGAGGATCGGGTGGAATCGTGTATTGCTTGCGGCGCAAGGACGTTGAGTCGGTGACGGAGTATCTTCAACGCAAGGGGTTTTCCGCGGTAGGTTACCACGCTGGCATGTCCCATGAGGAACGCAAATTAGCCCAAGAAGCATTTCTCACCGAAGCGGTGGATGTGGCAGTTGCTACCGTCGCGTTTGGGATGGGGATTGACCGATCCAACGTTCGATTTGTGGTTCATGCTTCGATCCCCAAATCGATCGAACACTACCAGCAGGAGACAGGCCGAGCTGGACGCGATGGGCTGCCGGCGGAATGCGTGTTGTTCCACAGCGCAGGGGACGCCATCACACTCAAAAAGATCACCGAAGCGAGTCTTATCGAAGCCGGTGCCCGAGAAGAAATAATCATTGCGTCGCGAAATCAGATCGAGGATATGTCTCGCTATTGCCGAACGCCGGTCTGTCGCCATCGGGCGTTGGTCGAATACTTCGGTCAATCGTACGCCAATGATTCGTGTGGGGCGTGTGACATTTGCTTAGGTGATACGGATGATGTTCCCGATGCAAAAATCGTTGCCCAAAAAATCTTGTCCTGCGTCTTTCGAGTTCAAGAGCGGTTTGGTGTGAATTACGTCGTCGAAATATTGCTCGGGGCAAAAACGCAAATCGTGTTGCAACGTGGCCATGACAAGCTGAGTACCTATGGTTTACTGAAGGAGGTTTCGAAGGCCCAATTGCGGGACTGGGTTTATCAACTGATCGGCCAAGGTTCACTCGAACTGGAGGGGACCGAGTATCCGATCCTCAAACTCAACGCGAATTCCAAAGCGATCTTGTTTGGGGACGCGCAACCGAGGCTGATACGCACGGTTACAGCAACCGCGACCAAAGAGCGAAAGCAAGTGACACCTAGCGATGCCCTCGTACACGCAGACAAGTCCCTGTTCGAGAAGCTCAAGGGTGTTCGCCGCAAGTTGGCCAGCGAACAGAACGTTCCGCCGTTCATTATTTTCTCGGACAGTGTGTTGTTGGAAATGAGTGCTCAACGGCCTTCCACGTTGGAAAGGATGTTGAAAGTCTCTGGAATCGGAAATGTCAAGCTTAACGCCTACGGACGAATCTTTTTGGAAGCCATTCACGAGCATTGCGAATCCAATTCGACGGAGTTGGATGTCGATTGGAAGAGAGGAATCATTGATCAATCAGCCGGCAAACCCAAGGCTGCGCGTTCTAACGGAACTGGTACCAAGTCAATAACCTTCCCTTTGCTACGCGAAGGGCGACCGTTGGAAGAAATTGCGGAAAAGGCAGAGATCACCGTTGGGACGGTCGTATCGCACTTGTTGGATTTGATGCAGGATGAGGCGTTTGCGTCGATTGATTGTTGGTTGCCAGCGGAGTTGCAGCAGCGAATTGTCGCGGCAGCGGATATTGTCGGTCGGGAAAAGCTTAAGCCGATTTTCGAGCATTTGGAGCAGAGTGTTCCCTACGAAAAAATTCGGCTGATGCTGATTTTTGAAAAACAGCAGTCGTAGCGACGGCCTACGTAGATCCGTCGCTCCGCGACGGATGTCCTTGATAAAGCCTCCCGATTCGACCTTTATCTCTATTCCTTGCTACAAAGAGCTCTGCCCCAGCCGGATGGACTTCATGCGTTTTTTAGAGAAGGAACGGGGCAGTGGGTCCCAGAGAACACGGAAAGCGAGGCGAGGAGCGACGTCGCCTACGATCGTCAAAATAGGGCTGTTCCGGACCAAACTTGGCAAGAATGGCTCCAATCCTCGTCAACTAGGATTTGTGGGCATTCTTGGAAAGGGTTACAATCCCGCTGGATCTACCATTCCAACTTCCGTCCAAACGGATAGGTTTTGTAGTT
>JANMHA010000269.1:0-63648 GCA_031374925.1 Pirellula sp.
CTTTAAGGTCTGAGCTGCACTTTTAGTACGCCAAAACGGCGTCCGTCGGAGGCAAGCTCCGATCGGACGGTCAAGCCCCGATCGGACGGTCAAGCCCCGATCGGACGAAAATGCTTCACAGCGTTGCCAAGGGAGGGTTACTTTCGTTGAAAACCCCTGGAGAACAAACCGTACTGTTTCCGAAAGGAGGATAACATCCTCCGAAAGGCAGATCTACGGAGCTACACACTCACCGTCATCCGAACGCATTCTACCGCTGCCTGTTCGGGTCTTAAGGCGGTGGTTGCGATGCCTGACACAACCTTGGTAATGTTGTGGTCCACTTGGTCGGCAACGCTCCAAACGGAACCTTCGGCGGTCGTAATGTAGACCGATAGTGTGTGGTGTCCGCTGCCTGGGCGTTCTCCAATGATATGCATGACGGTCCTCATGCCCATGCTTCCATTGTAGAGCAATTCGCCAATCCGATAGCCAGCCCGAACGCGGCCTGAGTTCACGATGATCAGTTGGGGTGCAACTCGACGTCCAGCTTTTCTTAAACCCTCGCGAATGCCGTGTACCAGCGGCGCCAATTGTCCGTCATCCATAGCACCCAGTGCGTTTAGCCCCTCCGATACGATTAGCACACAATCAAACGATTCGGCGATCTCTTGCCTGAGGCCTAGCAAAGTATCTCGCGATGGATCCGAGAGCTGTTCGCCAGATACTGGATGGAGGATGTAGTCGTTGCGATCAATGGAACGAGTGCGTACCCGAATCACCTTTGGCAGTTGTCGGATAAATTCTTCGTCCCATTCTCGCCAAATGCACTTTTTGGAATCGGTGTAGATAGTTCGGATATCCGTGTCTAATTTTTCAGTTAGTTGCCATGGTTTTTTGCCAAATCCTTCCGCAACGAAAACGCCTCTTTGTCTGATTTCGCCCAGTCTTTTCTTTCCTTCTTGGAGAATCGATTCATCTGAGCGGCTGTCACCTTTTTTGCGCTGGTATTGTAAAAAAACCCAACTGGGGTCACCGAAATGCTCCGTTGGCCTGCCCTTGTGATCGATGACACCAAGTGTTTGGAAGAAGCTCCACATTCGGTCGTTCACGCGAAAGCCGAATTTTTCACGAAGCCGGACGTGATCTTGAAAGCCGGTGGTCAAATAGCCGAGCATCGGGTCAATTTTGGTTGGTAACGCCATCAAATAAGCTGGATTGGCCGGTGCCACTTGATCCAAACACCAATCGAGGTCCTCCAGCGAAACATCCATATGCAACGTGGAGCAAACATCCAGGCCAATGGTCAGACCATGCAGTTTGCCCATGACGATATCTTCCAGACAGCAGCGAACAAGCTGCTCCTTGGTACGAAAAACCTCCGGTCCTATGAATCCAGCAACATCGTTGACATGAACCCAAGCGTTCGGCGAAAGCCCCTTGTCAATACGCGCCTCTCGCAAAACATGAGTCAATGCTCGGGCAAATCCGTACTTCCGCGACTCGTGGATCAGCATATCGAATCCATGGCTGTGGCCATTCGTAAAGTCCGCTCCCTGTCCGGTCTCAAAGTAGAGGCCGTAGTTTCCTGAAGATTTTGATTTGGCGTGCTGTACCATCTTGTCGATGTTGATGTCAAACGTTTTGTTGGCTGCGTCATTGCCTGCAATGCTTTGAAACCAAAGTTCTGTTGACTTTGGATAACGATCTTCTACTGCCGCTTGAATGTCGATATGCGCCAAGACACAATGTGGCATGGCATCCGTGATTCCGAATGTAACTAGGATGTCTTGCAATGTCCGCTCGATGGCTGCCACCGACTCTAAGTCGCTAGATACCGGGTTGTTGCCGAGCAGCACGTCTCCAACTGCGTACGCAAAGCCATCGAAGACTTGCCATTGAATATCGTCGAGATGGTCGGTTGGCGAATTCGGCTGAAGCCTTGCTCCCATATAGCCTCTCGCTCCAATAAGACTATTGGGAAGTGGATTGAAGACTTTGGAACCAATTGCAATCAGTTCTTCGTTGCTCATCAGCTTAACGACACATGCGATGCAGTCGCTCGACAAGGAGCCCTTCGCCGCATGGATCTCTTCCTCACTCCAAGCTAGCAGTGCCGCCTTGAGCATGCCCACCGTCATCCCCTGAAGTGCTGGAGTCGCTGGGGCTGTTGTTCGGAGGATCAACGCATGCAGTTCATCTACCAGCGGAGGATTAGCATCGATGTCTGTCACAAGTGTATTGGCCAAAAAAACTCTTGCGCTGGATCGCGAGCTTGCATCGGTAGCAGCCACGCCAACGATTTGATCGCCTTCCTTGAAATCGTTTGCATTCCCAAGTAGGTTGACATAAAGATCTCGAGAAAATTTCCCGTGAAGGCGATCGATGTAGGCAAAGATGTCCTCACCGATCTGGCCTTGCGCAGTGGACACTGAGGATTGGCCAAACGAATACAATCCGGCAAGCTTCCACTGGCTGATGGCAGCCGCTCCGAGTGCTAGACGCTTAACAAACTTTCGTCGACGCATTACAAAATGTTCCTTCAAAAGTGATGTGACTAGCGGCTTGCAATTTTACAAGTGAGTTCCATTGGGCGCTAGCCTGCGGTAACTGTTACTGTACACACTGGAAAATCCGGCGACTAGCGGCTTGCCGCTCCCCCTAGAGAACAGGAGATGTTGCGATGAAAACAAAACACTAGCTTCAAAACTTAAATTGCTTCATCGCGTTTCCCTAGGCCCACGCTTGGCGAGAGGATGCTATGATCAGAAAAAGAGTTACACGGGGTACATCCGGCTGATTGTCAAGCACCAGACAAGCTCATAGCCATCCATTTACCAATAGATGCATTCTATTCAAAGCGAGCTATTTATGACTGAATCGACCAATCCTGTTAATCAAGTCACAAATCGTGGGACCTCGATCCCATTGTTGATTGGACTGGGCATACTCGGCGTCGTAGCTTATTTCGCTGGAAAACCCGTAATGACGTATGTGATGTTTCTTCAAGAACAAGCTAAGGCGAAAACGATTGACGAGTCAAATGGGAAGGCTAAATCGCGAAATGCTGGCGATATCGTCCAGAGCCCACAAGTGCCCCCGATGGTTTCACTTGGCGGTCCGGGCGGCCCGGGTGGCGGCAGGCCCGATCCTGAAGAAATGTTCAAGCGTCGAGACGCAGATGGTAACGGTAAACTTGAGGGAACCGAGATCAGCGAACGGATGCAAGCCCGTATAGCAGAAATTGATCAAGACGCTGATGGCGCAGTAACCAAAGAAGAATTCTTAGCGGGGGTACAAATTCGTCAGGCCCCGAGTGGGAACAGTGCCGGAGCTCCCGCGGACCCACCGACAGCAGAAATAACGCTCGAGTCCGGTACGGCACCTGCAACAACTGCCAACGAGCCCAACAAGGAAGCACCAAAAGACGAAACACCCAAGGAAGAAACTCCCAAAGAGTAGTTTCGAATCATGCGCTCAGGATATGGATAGCAGCTCGGAACGAGTCGATGGTTTGCTGGGCTGCTTTCATTGCGTCTGGTTTTGAAAAGACTTCGGCGCTTAGAAAGCCGGTGTAGCCAATATCCTGCAGTGCAGCGATAACGGGTGGAATATCCAGGTGCCCCAATCCCACAGCCATTCGGTTGGAATCTGCGAAATGCACATGGCCGATCGACTTGCCTGCTCGTCGAATGGCATCGGCAATGCTTGCCTCCTCGATGTTCATGTGAAACAAGTCGGCAAGGAGGCGAATATTGGAGATACCCTCGATTAACGTTAGTCCCTGATCGAGAGTATTCGCTTGATCGGTTTCATAACGGTTTAGCGGCTCGAAAAGTAGTACCGTCTGATATTGACTGGCATGTTGGCTTAAGACCGCAAGTCCTTCCCGAAGATAGGAATTAGCCGTTTCACGTTTGACGGCTTGACTCGATCTGCCTTGCATGGAGCCGATGATAGCCGGAGCGCCCAATTCGGCGGCGCCATCGATGATCGTTTTGATGAAATCGATCGCCCGTTGCCGAACGATCTGGTCTTCGTCTGCTAACTGCAGCCGATGCTTGACCCAGCCAGCCCCCGTTCCAACGGCAGCCACTGACATACCATGGTCGGCCAATGGTTTTGCCAGGAATAAATGTCTCAAGGTATCTGCATCCGGTGGGAAGATTTCGATCGCGTCAAAACCCAGCTGGTGAGCTTGCGAAATGGAATTCTTTGGGTCACCCCAAAAGACGAATGGCCCGCCGCGTGCCTCATCGACAATTGAAAGCGTTATTGCAGACTTCATCGGAACCATTCTTTCGCAGATTGTGGAGGGGATTATTGCTAACGGGGCAGGGAAAAGGGATGGTGGACATTTACCATATGCAGCTAATTCTGTAGCTTATGGCTAAATAGAATAACCTCGAGGAGACTTTTTTGGCTTACATATGGATGCTGGTTGGGTCAATTTTCTTTGCATTTATGGCTTTGCTAGCCGAATCGCTCAAGGAACAGTTTAGTTACCCTTGGATCACAATGGTGCGATCGGGTGTGGCTACTTTTCTGGCGGTAGCGTTAGCCCTCGGTGCGGGAGCAAGACTCGTCTTTTTCAAGCCGTTAACGCTTTGGATTCGGTCGCTATCGGGCTGGGCGAGCATGATTTGTGGATTCTATGCGTTGACGCACTACGACGTTGAAATCGTCTTGTCCTTGACGAACATGTACCCCCTCTGGGTTGCCGTCTTGTCCTGGCCCTTATTAGGAATTCTGCCATCGAAAAAAACGTGGATCGCATTGGTAATCAGCTGCCTCGGAATGTGGATGGTGTACGCAAGTAGCATGGTAGCCACTGCGCTGCAAAGCAGCTATTCCGACCCAAGTACGGCGATCCCCATGGCCATTTTGGCAGGAATGTTGAGCGGAGTGGCCTTGATCAACTTGCATCGCATCAAGCACGTCGATACCCGAGCAGTGGTCGCGCACTTTTCAGGAGTCGCGACGGCTTGTAGTCTTGTTGTCTGGTTGCTCGTACCTGTCTCAGCGTCTACTCGGCCCATCGATATGGCAAGTGTGATACGATTGCTAGGGGTTGGGCTTGCCGCAACGGTCGGTCAACTCTGTCTGACAAAAGCCTTCTCAACAGGCTCGCCGGCACGGGTAAGTGTCGTTGGACTTTCGCAAGTCGTGGTGGCAGCGATGGTGAAATGGTTCCTGGAGCAACGCATCCCAACGATGGGCAGCATGATCGGGATGACGCTCGTGGTTGCGTCTACCATTTGGGTGATTTTGTCACAACCAAGCAAACAGGAAATTCAGGAACTGGTTTAGCGAATTTGGAGTGCTCCGATTCATCGGAGCTTTAAGATGACTCTGCGTCAGGAACGACACCGGTTGATCGACGATAGACTCCTGAGCTGGTGAGCGATTGTTGGGTCTCGGCGAACTCACAGGGCGATCTAAAAGCTGGGATGAATCCCAGCACTCCAAAGGAATCGCCGCCAGCAAAGGGTTGGTCTTTCGAAAATCAAGCAAAAACACCTAGAAGCGTCCTTCGCCGGCCAATCCAACTTTCTTTGAGCTTTGGCTAGCAATAAATCGCACGAAAGGATCGGATTTTTCGCTACGCTTTACCTAAACCGATTCAATTTCGAGCACCAGCAGTTCCGATACTAGCTGCACAACCCGATTTCATGCGATCGACTGGATACTCCTATCGGATCGTGAAAAGCCTTAGTGGAACGGTGGAAGAGATTATTATGTCCGTGTTGCAAAGAACGATTCGAATGTTTGTGTTGGCGGCTTTTGCCGTCGTTGGTCAAGTTGGATACTCTAACGAGGGATACCATCCCTTTTCGGAGCCCATGTCCTTCGACCCAGATTGGCAATTCTTTGCACCTGTGCAGCTGCAGGACTTGCAGGATTTGACCGCACGGCAACGTGCTAATACCGGCTATTACGTGACCTACGATCGGTTGAACATCGGTCTCAACCGATCGGACACCGAGTCGGCCAGTAACAAGATCGACTTCACTTGGGGAAATCGATTCGACTTTGGTTGGATGAACAACAAAGAGTCCGGCTGGATGTTTTCCGCCATGAACGTGAGTGGACCAAATGTCTATAATCAATACGAACAAACGCGACTCAACCAATTCATAGCAGTTGCTACGAACGTTGCGATCCTGCCGGTTTCGTTTCAAAACGACTTTGCGAATGAACGCAAGTACATTATCCAAGACAGCGTCAACGTTGGATCGTTCGCTTCGTTTGAAGCAAACAAGGTCTGGCGAATGGAACCATACCGTTACGGTGGCATTTTGGAACCCATGGTGGGCTTGCGGTACGCATTTTTTGGAGATGGGGCTGCCAACGACGTTTACTCGACTGGCACAATACCAGCCACACCGGCTGGTGGACTGCCACCGCCGCCACCCCTCGTTGCCGGACAAACGTTTGAAACTCTGTTAAGAGATCGAGTTCAAACAGACAACAACATGCTGCTTGGACAAGCTGGTTTCCGATACACTAAGTTCATCAATCGCTGGACACTTTCCAACGACATGAAGTTCTTCGGTGGGCACGTTTATCAAACTCAATCTAGTAGCCAAACGACCACAACCTCGTCGTACGCTGCTCCGCCTGCGGTAGGTGTCGTCGCCCTCTCGGACAACAATCATACGGCGGTTTTTAGCGGTCGCAGGGGTGAAGCGTCCACGATCGGATTCGACTTGCGAGTTGAGGGCTCCTACAAAGCCAGTAAGTATCTAGATCTTCGCGGTGGGTTTGCCATGCTCTACTTCGCTCGAGGAATCTGGCGAGGGTCGACCAACACAGAGCAAGGTAACCAATTCTCCGACAATCAGAATTTGGTCATGCCAGCCTTCACCTTCGGTGTGGCACTCAATCGGTAAAGTGGGTCTATCCGACCGACTCACCTAGCAACTACAATCCAATAGTGCAAACCAGCAAAGGCAGCTTGACTCAAGCTGCCTTTGCTTTTTTCGTTTTGTCTTCAGAATATGGTCGATCCATTCATGGCAAGTGCATTCACACTCAATAGTTGGTTTGGTAGCAGCGAGCCTGCACTCACGACGGCCACCCAAGGCGAAGGTCCTCAGGGTAAATTACCACTCACCGATGAGATGCTTCGAACATGGTCGAGCGGCGATCTCTTTGGTTGGACCCAGAATGCGGGCATGGGTTGGGACATTCAAAAAATGTTGGGGCCTCAGTTCTTGCTGCTGAGCACACAAGGGGGTATCCGAGGTGAGGATGGGCAACCCATCGCTCTGGGGTACCACACGGGTCATTGGGAAGTTGGCCTGATGATGCAAGCCGCAGCCAAGTGGCTCAGCGAAAAAGGGGGCGTTCCGTTTGCAGGCTTTGTAAGCGACCCATGCGACGGCCGTACCCAGGGGACTGTCGGCATGTTTGATTCGCTACCATACCGAAATGACGCTGCGATTGTGTTCAGACGATTGATTCGGTCGCTTCCAACGCGGCGAGGAGTCTTGGGAATCGCTACTTGCGACAAAGGCTTGCCGGCAATGATGCTCGCGCTGGCCGGCAGTTCCCATTTGCCGAGTGTCATCGTGCCTGGCGGTGTTACCCTTCCCGCTAAGGACGCAGAGGATTTGGGAAAGGTTCAAACCCTAGGCGCTCGGTACACCCATGGAATGATTTCCTTAGAAGAGGCGGCGGAAGCAGGCTGCCGCGCCTGCGGTTCACCTGGCGGTGGCTGCCAGTTTTTGGGAACAGCTGCGACGAGCCAAGTGATCGCAGAAGCGTTGGGCATGACGGTACCCCATGCCGCTCTTGCTCCAAGCGGCCAACCGATTTGGATGGAAATGGCCAGACAGTCCGCGGCCGTTCTCTGGGATCAGCATCAACGCAAGGCTACGTTGCAAGACATCTTGACCGAAGACTCCGTTTACAATGCTATCGCGGTTCATGCTGCATGCGGTGGTTCCACCAATCTGCTGCTTCATGTCCCGGCGGTTGCATTCGCGGCAGGCCTACCGCGACCAGGCATCGAACTTTGGCAAGAAGTCAATCGGCAGGTGACTCGTTTTGTGGACGTCTTGCCCAACGGTCCCATGTACCATCCCACCGTTCGATTATTCATGGCGGGTGGGGTGCCCGAAATCATGTGGCATCTTCGCGAACTTGGTTTCGCACGCTGTGATGCCAAGACGGTGACCGGCCTAACATGGCATGAGATCTTAGACTCCTGGGCAAAATCCGAGCGGCGAACGGTGTTGCGCGAAATGTTGCGCCAACGCGATGGTGTGGATCCGGATCAAGTGATCATTCCGCCGGTCAAAGCCAAAAAAATGGGGCTGACGAGCACCGTCTGCTTCCCTCGCGGTAATATCTGTCCCGATGGTTCTGTCATCAAGTCGACAGCCATCGACCCGTCGGTCATCGATGCCGACGGAGTCTATCGAAAAACAGGGCCGGCTCGTGTTTTCACCACAGAAAAAGAGGCGGTGGCTGCCGCCAAGGGGCAACATGCCAAACCTCTCAAGGCGGGCGATATCGTGATCCTGATCGGCCGAGGACCGATGGGGAGCGGTATGGAAGAGACCTATCAACTCACGAGCGCATTGAAGCATCTGGACTACGGCAAGCATGTCGCGGTGGTGACAGACGCAAGGTTCTCGGGTGTAAGCACGGGAGCATGCATTGGACATGTCGGCCCAGAAGCATTGGCCGGTGGCCCTATCGGAAAGATCTGCGACGACGACTTGATCCGAATCGAAATCAACCGAATCACACTTGAGGCAACGGTAAACTTTGTCGGTTGCGCTGGCAAGGAGTTTTCACCGACAGCGGGTACTGCTATCCTGGAAGCAAGGCCACCCCATCCCAATTTGAAAGAAGACGAACGAATGCCGAGTGACTCACGATTATGGGCTGCGCTCCAAAAAGTGAGTGGTGGGACTTGGGGTGGTTGCGTCTACGATGTGGATCGTATCATCAAGGTATTAGAAGCTGGCGAGAAAGCTCTTTCGGTTTCATGATACTCTTGATCGATAACTACGACAGCTTTGTGTATAACCTTGATCGCTATTTGCAGCGGTTGGGGCAAATGACTTTGGTGGTTCGAAGCGATGCGATCACGGTCGATGCCATCAGCCGATTGTCCTTAGATGCGATTGTGATTTCACCAGGCCCCAAGTCCCCCGATGAAGCTGGTTGTTCGATGGAAGTGGTGCGTCGCATGTCTGGCACTATACCCATCCTAGGGGTCTGTCTGGGGCACCAAGCGATCGGTCAAGCGTTTGGCGGACGCATTGTTGGAGCCTACGCGCCGATGCATGGAAAGAGTTGCATGATTGAGCACGATGGATCGCGATTGTTCGAAGGAATTTCTAAGCGATTCCAAGTTGGCAGATACCATTCGTTGGTGATTGAGCCAGCAAGTCTGCCAAGTACACTTCGAGCAACGGCGTGGGCGGATGACGGAACCATCATGGCCGTACAGCATGTGCAGCATCTCGTTTTTGGAGTCCAATTTCATCCAGAGTCGATCTTGACGAAAGCGGGCTACCAAATCTTGGCTAATTTTTTAGCGTTGGCGAGTCTAGAGTACAATGCTATCCCGCCCGACGATTTGGCCGCGGTTCTTAACGAGTAACGGGACTGGCGTGCAAAGAATGTCCCGTTTCGCTCCTAGTGCTTCTTCAAGTCTAATTCTCGGGGCTGTCAATCCAGTGTAGCACGGCACTCCTAGGCAGTGAATTTATTATTGTCGCCTTTCGCTCCGCGAAAGTTCGCCGCGTTAACACACTTTTGCGGAGCAAAGGGCGACAATGTGGCTACAATGCACTTTCTTTGCCCCCAACACAAGGAACGCCACCGTGAAAGTCTCCGCGAACCACTCCGCAAAACACACTGCAAGTGCTTTGCTCACATTCTTCGGTTTGTTCTTCTGCACAATGCTCGAGACAACAGCCGCAGATCCAAAATCGACAAGCCTGTTCAACGGTAAGGATTTGACGGGATGGCACGTTGATGTGCCGTATCTGGACGATCACCCAGATGCGTCACCAACTTTCATCGTCCGTGATAAACTGTTGGTCAGTCTAGGTAAGCCCGAAGGGCACTTGATCACCAACGAGAGTTACAAGAATTATCGGCTTGATGTCGAATACCGTTTCGCGTCGAAACCCGGCAACTGCGGCGTCTTGGTCTTTGCGTCAACTCCGCGAGCACTATACAAAATGTTTCCGAAGTCGATCGAGGTGCAGATGAACCACACACATGCAGGGGACTTTTGGTGTATTGGCGAGGACATCACTGTTCCTGATATGGTCAAACGACGAGGTCCGGAGGAAAACTGGGGCGTAATAGAAGGCAAGGGGCGGAGGATTCTAAACCTTACCGACGGTTCGGAGAAACCACCAGGAGAGTGGAACGCGATGGTCATTGAATGTTTGGACGACGCGGTTAAGGTTTGGGTCAACGGCGATTTGGTCAACCACGGCACAAAGTGCACCGCAAGCAAGGGCCAAATTGCGCTGCAAGCAGAGGGTTCTGAAGTCGAATTTCGCAAGCTCGAGTTGACGCCGATTTCGAAGTTTACCGATGGATCATAAACTGCCGCTCGCCTGAAACAATGCTGCTGCGATCAAATCTGCGATCGTACCGGGATTTCCGCGATGGAGGTCGTCACGCAAAAAGTCATCGAATCGATGCCACGCCGATTCATACTCGGCGCTTCCAAATGGACCAGCAGCGATCACCTCACGAGCATGTGCTTGCACTTGCTTCGCAAACGTTTGACCCTGCTTTCGTGCGATGAGGCTGTCTACCCGTTCTGATAGTAACTCTATTTGTAGGCATCGAATCGCATCGACTTTTGCAACTCCAGCAACTTGATTTGATTCAAGGCGTCGCGAAATTGCAAATACCAATTCGAAATCACTTGTGTATTGAAGGGCAATGTCATCCCACGCGGCTGCTATTTTCATCGCATCGAGAATGTTTATTGGAGCTGAATCTCGAACATCCATCGACGCCGTTTGGCCAAGGCCTCCAGGCTTCGCAATCCATATTGCTTTATAAATGTCGAGCGAATCATCTGGCGTCAACGTGGCCAAGGCTTCGCGCAGACACTCTCGTAGGGTTCTCCTTCCGGTTGAATCATTGGTCAAACGATGCGTAGCGACGGCGAGTGGTGCCAGGAGAAGTATCGTTCCAAGACTCGTATTTGTGCCAACGGCATCCATCATTGCTTGCACCGATTGCAATACGATTTGCCCTACCGATTGAGCATGGCACTGATCCATTCTCTCGCCGATTGCTTTGGCTGCGATCAAGAAATGGTGATGGTTCAAATCCCGAAACGAAGCATGCGGATGTACATTGCCTACCTTAATTGCCGAACATTCAGTTTCGATTGCAATTCGGACTCTATTGCCGACCGACATAATCGCCATCCATTAGACGTTGAAGTTCCTCGAGAACTTCAAGGGACGCTTCTTCCATCACATAATGGCCAACATCCTTCAGTTCCCGACGCGTAGCGTTCGGCCAGGCGAGATTCATTCGCTCCATGCATTCAGGTAGAAAACACCAGTCTCGCATCCCCCAAACAAATCGGATTGGAAGAGAGCTGAGCTTGGGTAGATTGCGTTCCAGTTGCAGCAAGACATTCCAGGTCGAGTGCTTTGGCGACATTGGAATATCCTTCACGAATCCATCGATGGCAACTCGATGGCGTGGCGAATCATAGGGGGCAAGCAACCCATCGCGAGCGTTGCGACTCAGCCTCGGTAATCTATCGATCGCCATGAATATTGCCGCTCGAGCGAACGCGTTCAAGTAGCGTATGGCCCAAGAGCCCAACAATGGAATTCGACAGGCAGCTATACGGCGTGGAATGTAGGTAGGAGGGAAAGCCGCCGTATTGAGGATCAGTAAACCACGAAATCGTTCCGCTCGCTCCACGGCAGCTCCCAAACCAATCGCTCCACCCCAGTCGTGAACGACCAACGTAACTTTTTGCAAATCGAGTTCATCGATCAATCGAACCATGTTCGCAGTGTGCTGAGTAAGAGTATAGGCGTAGTGCGGCGGCTTATCACTGAGGCCGCATCCCACATGGTCGACTGCAACGACACGGTGTGTACCACGAAACCGAGAGAGGATCGATCGGTAGTAAAACGACCAAGTTGGGTTGCCATGGACGCACAGGATCGTGGGGGTGGAATTCTCCTTGGGCCCTTCGTCCACGTAGTGCATGCGTACTTTCGGAGCAAGCTCTAAGAAGTGAGACGCAAAGGGGTATTCGTCCCGCCAAGCGTTTGAAGTCGATGATGAATTCATCCGTAACTAGGCGCCCGCTTTCGGAGCGTTGGAATTTGCAAGGCTATTGCGGATGTCCGCGAAGGTTCGCAAGTCGTAGGGCAAGCCTACGTAATCCAGCAAGCGACACAAGCCTCGAAAGGCAACTCCGAAACCGTCTGGTCCACTGAAGCCGCCGAACTGGCCACCACCTTTAACATGGGGTTCGAGGTCTAAGAACAATCCAGGGATACCTCGCTTAGCAAGTTTCTTGAGCAACTCAGAGTAGTCTCGTTTTACGTCGCGGAAGATGGCCTCGTGTCCCGAATCACCTTGATCAGCTGGTACAAAGCTCTTGAGTGATTCCTCATCCACGTGAGTTGAACGAGTCGTTGGCCGTTGGTAATCTTTGACGTGAAGCCACCCCATCCCTTCTTTCATGGCCATATACTCTTCATAAACTTGTTCGGTCGACATCCCTTGGCAAACCAGATTGGCTCCGTCAAAAATAAGGAGCATGGCTGGATCGCTTACACCGTCGTAGAGTTTTTTGAGCAGTTTTCCAGTTTGGCCGATCAAGTTGGCTTCGACTTCGAGACCAAAAGTGAGTCCATGGGAATCGCAAATGCGTGCGATTTGCCCTAATTGATCGATGGCTTGGGTGACATGGGACTCTGGGTTGGTTCCACGCGGATGGTAGAACGAGAAGCCCCGAATGAGTTTGCAATCAAAGAGGTTAGCAAGGTCGCAAGCTCTTTGGACATCCTTTTTTAAGTACTCATCGAATGGCACAAAGCGATTGGATGTTCCGTCCTCAATATCCAGCAACTTGACTTTGCCGATCGGCGAACCAAGCGACGAAACCCGAAGGCCGTATTCGGCTTGCAATGTCAGGATTCGCTCAATGGAATCGGGAGCTAACAACATTGCGTTTTGGATGCCTGCACCCGCGTCGATGAACCGCAAAGTGTAGTAGCGAAGACCCAAGGCTGCGAAAGCGCAGAATTGTTGTTCTGCTGTTTTTTGGTTTGCGGCTTCGTCGGCAAAGCCGCTAAGCAAAACGGGCTTGGATGCGAAGGAATGTGTTTCTGTGGCCATTTTACTTTGCCTTTTCATGCGTTACGGTAATAACCGAAGTGATACCGCCGCGCGCACCCCACCGGCTTTCCAGCGTGACACGACGCGGCTCGACTATCGTAACGAAGTCATCGAGAATTCGATTGGTCACGTTTTCGTAGAAGATTCCTTCGTTTCGAAACTTCTGCAAATACAACTTGAGGCTCTTCAGTTCTACGCATTTCGCGTCCGGCACGTAACGGAAGATGAGCGTTCCAAAGTCAGGTTGTCCCGTCTTGGGACACATCGAGGTAAACTCAGGGCATTCGATCTCAATGTGATACTCTCGATCCGGGAAAGAGTTGTCGAAGCACTCAAGTTGATCTTGGAACGGTGTGCCAGGCACAGGAAATTCTCCTCGGGTTAACGGCTGTCAGGATACGCGTGGAATCGGTTTTTGTGTATTCTGATGATTCGGCATTAGATTAACAGTGCATTTTGCCATCGGAACGGCAGATAGATTGGTCAAACGACGCGAATTCGAGGCCAGCGTGATCCGGATCTCAGAAATTTTTCACAGCGTCCAGGGGGAAGGCCGATTTACCGGTACCCCTAGCGTGTTTATTCGCACCAGTGGGTGCAACTTGCGATGCTGGTTTTGCGATACTCGCTATGCCTCTTGGGAACCCGAGGGAGACTCCTGGAAAGTGGATGCCATCGTGGAAGCCGCAACCAAATGGACGACTCCGCACGTGGTCATAACTGGTGGCGAACCTATGATCTTTGAGGAACTTCGTGAACTTTGCCAAGAACTACACCGACTTCGACGGCACATCACGATTGAAACGGCAGGAACTATCCACCAGGATCTCGCTTGCGACCTTTGGTCCATCAGCCCGAAGCTGAGCAATTCAACGCCTATCGGATACGCTTCCGAAGAGTGGGTTCGACAGCATGACCAACGAAGAAAGCAGCCGAGCATCGTTCGTCAACTAATGGCACAAGGAGAGTACCAACTCAAGTTCGTGGTCGGATCAATTCTCGATGCAGAGGAAGTACTGAACTATTTGAAGGAATTGGGGGAATGGGATCGAGACCGCGTCATGTTGATGCCGCGAGGAACCACCGTAAAAGACTTGAATTTGCAGTCCACATGGCTTACTACGTGGTGTCGCGATCACGATTTAAGAATGTGCGATCGATCGCATATTTATTGGTTTGGAAATCGCAGAGGAACCTAGCCCATGCGACAGATTGGATGCGTCGATCTACTCGAAGTTGTTTTTAAGGGCCTCGGGCCATCCATAAACTTACTGTTTCGTGCTCGCGACTTGATCGGCTGCGAACGGGTTGACAATCTCTACCGTTTTCCCAATGCTTGGCTGCACGACGGCTACCGGTTCGGCTTGAATTTGAACGCCCGGCAGATGGTTCACGTGTGGGTTCGTCACGGTTCGAGTTCGATAGGGAGTCTCTTTCGGAACCGGATAGTAATCCGGTGCAGAGCGCAATTGTGGAAGGGAAGCGTAAGGGCTATCGCCATACGGACGTTCGAAGCGTTTGCCGTAGTAGACTGGGGGGTAAATGGAAAAATACGGAGGAGTCGGCAGCCGATTTCGGAAACTATTTTGGTACCCCAGGCTATAGCCAAATTGGGAAGCGTACGGGTCCTGGGCTTGCGCCGACGGGCCAATCCAGCTCAAAGCGAAAACGGCAGCCAACGACAAAACGAATTTTGAAAACATGTTTTTACCTCGTTATGGAAAGTCCCCCGACCAATTCCACGCTAGTTGGATTCACAGGAGGATCAAGGGATTTTCATTCATATTCACTGTTTGGCGGCGCAGGGGGGAGGGTGGTAACAATTGTCAAAGCTTGGTTTGTATGGCAAACCCCCTAGGTTTTCGGATAGAATGGGACTCCTGCTCAGGACACTGATTTTCCAAGGTTTTGAAACCCTCCATCCCGATCCTGCCAACCACCGCCAAAAAAATGAATCAACCCAATTTCAATCGTCGCGATTTCTTGAACACTTCGGTTTCTGCTGGCGTCGCTTTGGGGCTTGCCCAAGGTGGCTTTTTTTCAGCACCAACGTACGCCAGTGAGAATAAAAAACTCGGAGTAGCGTTGGTAGGACTGGGAAGTCTTAGCACCAACCAAATCGCGCCGTCGTTCCAGAAATCTGCGAACTGCAGGCTGGCAGCCATCGTGACGGGAACGCCTGAAAAAGAAAAGATTTGGTCCGATAAGTACAGTATTGGTCGCGACCATATCTACAACTACAACAGCTTTGACAAATTGGCTTCCGATGACTCAGTTGACTTGGTGTATGTCGTTCTTCCAAACAGTATGCATGCCGAATACACGATTCGGGCAGCCAAAGCGGGCAAGCATGTCTTGTGTGAAAAGCCGATGGCCAATTCCGCGGCCGATTGCCGTGACATGATCTCGGCTTGCCAAGCCGCCAACCGAAAACTTGCCATTGGATACCGATGTCAATATGAACCGCATCATGTGAAATGCGTGGAACTGGCGAGAAACAAAGAGCTGGGTGCAATCAAAATGATCGAAGCAGGCTTTGCCTTCAAAATCGGAGATCCAAAGCAGTGGCGACTCAACAGAAAATTGGCTGGCGGCGGAGCACTCATGGATGTAGGCGTTTATGCACTTCAAGCCTGCCGCTATTTGACTGGCGAGGAACCAACCTACATCACCGCCCAAGAAACCAAAACGGATGCTGTCAAATTCGCGGAAGTGGATGAGTCCATTACATGGCTCATGCAGTTCCCATCCGGTGTGTTGGCTTACTGTAGCACCAGTTACAATTTCAATGGCTTAAATCGTTTCAATGCCTACACTGAAAACGGATTCATTCGAATGGATCCCGCCTTTAGCTATAACGGCAACCGAATGGAAACCTCGAAAGGCAAAGTCGAATTGGATGCGCCTGACCAGTTCGCAACCGAAATGGACGCATTTGCAAAGTGCATTTTGGAAAACAAGCCTTCCAAAGTTTCCGGCGAAGAAGGACTCAAAGACATGCTGGCTGTCGAAGCTATTTACAAGTCGATCGAGTCGCGAACCTCGATAAAAGTTGTTGGGTAAACACTTTGGCAACGCTACCCCTACTTACGAAGACGGGCCATTGACCATGCCGATCCGCAATTCCAAAGATGAAACGGATGGATCGACGCCAAAACCCATTGAATTACTGAGAATGAGCCCAGATCAGGCGATTCGGAATGAATCGGATCCAGAGGTTCGATTGTATCCAACTGTCGGTTATTCGATCGCCGAGGGATCGCTCTGGCGGATTCAAATCCAGGGTCGGATTTCGCAGTCCGCCCCAGCCACGTTTGGCAAGCGATTGATGCTGCGCGGCCTGATACGCGCGCTAAACCTATCCACCCAAGTTGCTGAGGGAAATCTATTCCGAGATCGTGTTCGAGGATTCATATCGGCCCCCGTGGCAGGCGCACGTGTCCAGGTGGAGCTTGCCGGACAAAACTACGTCTTACGACGCAAATCTAAGGCGAGCGGGTTATTTAATTGCAGGCTTGACATTCCTGCAAAGCAGATGCGGGAATTCCGAACTTACGGCCCCTTTTCCCTGCGAAACGATAAAGCAGATCAGGATTGCCTGCAGAAATGGGACATCGGGCTTGGTCAAATCAGCAGTCCTGTATTCTTGGCGGAACGACGGGGCATAAGCGTCGTTACGGACATCGACGATACGATAAAGTTGACCGAAGTCAATAGCCGGAGACGCATGCTGCAAAGGACTTTTGCAGAGCCATTTGAGGCGATAGATGGGATGGCAATCGCCTACCAACGATGGGCTGATCAAGGCGCCTTGTTTCATTATGTCAGCAGCAGCCCATGGCAGATCTACGATGCGATCAATCAGTTTCTCGTTGACGAACAGTTTCCGCTCGGAAGCATGCACCTAAAGTGGTTTCGTTTGCGCGACGAGATCTTCAAGCGATGGCAAATCATCCGACGAAAGAGCAAAGGAGGGGTCATACGGAATTTGATCAAACGTCTCCCCGAGCGAACTTTCCTTTTGGTCGGTGATAGTGGCGAACGGGATCCAGAAATCTACGCTAAGCTTGCATCCAAGTTTCCGGCCCAAGTTGCACGTATTTGCATTCGGCAAATCGACGCGAACCCTCTTGATGGAGATAGGCTGAATAAGATCTACCGTCGTTATGGAATGACGGTGCCCATCCAAGTCTTTGCGAACCCAGTCCAGCTTGGAGACTTGATTATTCCGTAGCCAGTTATTTAGCTAATGTGGCACGGTGGTCACCACCGTGATGAGCTGCGTGATTGACTTCGGGGTCGACGGTATCCTGTAGCAACAATGTCGCCTTTTGACTCGGAGACGCAGGTTGAGTCCGTGGGCAATAACGAGCAACAGTCCACCCAGCGGCGTCATCCATGGCTGAACTAGGACGATCAGTTCTGGACTGCCAACACTCGCGGTGAAAACAGTCATCGGGGCATCGTGTGACGCGCGTTCGTGGGCAGCATTTTTCATTAAGCCGTCAGCCGAAGAGTTGTGTTCAACGTGCGGATCCGAGTTCGAAACATTGGCCATCGAATGCGAACAGCACTCGGCTGGAAGAAAAAAAGCGGCCGCAATCAATAAACCCAAACCCACAGTGGACAGGGACAGAACGCTGTAATCTCGAAAACGTCGAAACGCCGGCCAAATCGCCAAAGAGACCATTCCCACACAAACAACAGCAGCAATCTGGTGGAATCGAGGACTCGCCATCCACTCGGTAAACGTCAATGCTGGCAAAAGAGTCAATAGAATTGGTGTCGCGGCACAATGGATCGCGCAAATGACCGAAGCAATGATTCCCAGCCTATCTTTCCACCTATTCAAGCTTTTCTCCATGGTATAGTTGTCTTGCTATTTTGATTCGGCTTCGTACCCAGCGCTCGTATCCTGCTAGGTATGCTTCGCAACTCGCCCGGTGGTTATCATATCGAATCGAGGCGCACCTGCAATGTTATTGCAAAAGATTTCTAGAATATTTGCATTCCAATTGTTCTCGGATACCAACCCGGAAAGTCAAGCTCGATGAAGCCGTCGAATAGGTTCAATCCGTCCCGAGATCTGGTCCAGGCAAACTACCTGGCAATTTCCGACCGTATTCGAGCAGCTGCGTGTCGTTCTGGCCGGCTTATTGGTGAAATTCAGCTGATTGCGGTAACGAAATACGTGGACGCCAGCGTTTCGAGATGGCTCGTGGAGTTAGGTTGTAGCACGTTAGCTGAAAGCCGCCCCCAAGTTCTTTGGGAAAAGGCTCCCGCTTTATCGGATTTGCAAGTTGATTGGCATTTGATTGGACATCTTCAACGTAATAAGGCAAAAAGAACTCTGCCTTGGGTCTCCACGATGCACTCCTTGGATTCCATTCGAATTTTGGAACAAATCCAACAAGACACGGGCGAGCGTCCGCAACCACTTCGACTGTTGCTAGAAATGAATGTTTCGGGAGACCAGGAAAAGACCGGAATGCTTATTCCCGAGGGGGAGGTGTTGCTCGAATCCTGGCAGTCGAAATCGCGTGAATTCCAAAATATATCCATCGATGGACTAATGGGTATGGCGAGCTTACACGGGGGAGCCGACCAGGCCCGTCGAGACTTTGTTGCCCTTCGGAATCTTCGCGATCAATGGGCTAAACGCTATGGTATGCAACTAAAAGAACTCTCGATGGGGATGAGCGAAGACTTCGAAGCGGCTATAGAGGAGGGCGCAACGATGGTTCGCATCGGATCGATCCTGTTCGCAGGATAGATCACAATTTGGGAAGGATGACTTTTCAACCGCCCTAGATTTGCCGTTGTTATTTGGAACTCTTCGCCCATTCCGGAACGCACCCAGGCTTCTTGACAACATTCTTTGTGTTCCACCAACGCTTCACACCTGCAGCCGTCTGGTACGCCATGTTGCGCACTTGAGAGACCATTCGATTGGATGGGACCAGCCAACGATGCTGCACAGAAGGCACGCCACCAAGTCGTTCTTTGTACTCCTCATCACCGCGCATGAAGTCGAATTTCGTACATCCCTGTTCTATTGCGTGCTTGATAAAGCAGGTGTTGAGCATCCAGCCAGGCCGCTTTTCCGCGAATTCCGGATTCATTCCTACCAAGTACATGGCCATGGCCTCTCGATCGCGAAAGCAGACGGAGCCAGCAGCGACAACTCCGTCGATCCGTAAAAGCGCTACGAGAACTCGTTGCTTGCTGACAACGGCTAAATCTCCAACATCATGGCATGCCGCTTCTACAGCTTGCCACGGGTCCTGCCACATTTCCCGGATCGCTTCCTGCAGAAAACAAGTGAATTCTTCGGTGGAAAAACAACCATGGATGCCTCGTTCCTCCCATCTTGCTTGGTGCATTTGTTCTATCTCGGAGACATACTCAAGTGCTTGCTCTTTCGATTGAGCGATTTCAAAAACTCCCTTGCCCGAATCGATGGCGGCCTCTGCTTCGCGAACAATTTTTCGTGCACGCTTGGTCAGTCGGTTTCGATACGATTCTAGGCCACCTTCCAATGGTGCAGCCCAACAATTCGGACTTGGTTTGCGCTCGATTTGCGAGCCAGAAAGGGCCTCAATGCATCGACCAAAATGCGCCATAGCCTGATTGCCGTCTCGAACGCCGTCCAGGTTGAGGTAATCCCAACGACAACAGTCTGGCGATTGGACAAGCCAGGTTGCGAAAGCCACCGCGACCTCCCAGCTATCGATGGGGTCAGCAAGTATTCCTAGGTCATCCGAGCAAACCTTGCCACTCCCCAAAAACACAAGCGAACGCCCAGTCAAGGCTGAAGTAGTTTCTGCGAGAGGAAGAATGCCGCAAACTCTCTCTCCGCAGTAAGCGACTAAAACATGCAAACGATGGGAAGCTTGATACGCATCCCACCATGACGCCAGCCAACTGAGTCGTTGCATAGTGGCCCCATGGGACAAGCGATCAAAATCCGCCTTCAAGGACTTGAGTTTGGCAGCTTCGCGAACACATTCAATGCGTATTGTAGTCATCGCTAAAATTGGAAATAAAGGAAAGGACTTTCGGCATCGAACCGCAATACACACATAACTAGCAATGCGCTTAAAGCGATGGCGGTACCCAATGACCAGCGAGGCTGGAAATTCCAGGTATTAGGTGCAGACCAGCAAAAGAGTAGCGATGCTATCGCAACCAAAAAGCCGGTCGATTTCAAGATGCTTCGCCCTAGATCCGCTTCGATTCCATGCATTCCAAAAATGGCTGCATACCAATGCTGGGCCATTTGTAAGTCGACAGACCGAAAAAGAAGCCATCCCATCATCACGAAGAAAAATGTGATCGCAATACCTACACGCTTCGGGATCGGGATCTTGATATGGTCTCGATACAAACCGTTACCAACGAGCAAACAGCCGTGCATCCATCCCCACAGAATAAAGGTCCAACCCGCACCGTGCCAAAAGCCACCTAACAGCATCACAACCAACAGATTGCGATAGGACAAGAGCTTTCCAAAGCGATTTCCTCCCAGAGGTATATACAAGTAATCTCGAAGGAATGACGACAGAGTCATATGCCAGCGCCGCCAGAAGTTCTGGATACTTGTGGCCTGGTAGGGAGAGTCGAAGTTCTGAGGAAAGGAAAACCCCATCATCAATCCAAGACCGATCGCCATGTTGCTGTAGCCGGCAAAATCAAAGTAAAGCTGCATTGAGTACGCGATCAGCGCTGCCCAACCTGAAACCAGTTGAAGTTGCGCCGGCTCTGCAAGCAAGGGACCAACTAATTTAGCAACAGTGTCCGCAATCAAAATTTTCTGACACATTCCAACGACAAAAAACCATACCCCTCGAGAGATCTCGGCCCAGTTTGGCCGCGTTCCGAGTTCCTGCATCTGCGTTTCAACGTCGCTATAGCGAACAATTGGGCCGGCAATCAACTGAGGGAACATAGATACGTAAGCCGCAAAATGCATCAAGCTTCGTGCCGGCTTTACATCCCCTCGGTACAAATCGATGGAATACGTAAGCGTCTGAAAAGTGTAAAAACTGATTCCCACCGGCAGAATGATTTCAGGCACATTGAGCGGCGTACCGAACCGAAATGCGTCCAAGAGACCATTGATCGATTGCGCAAAGAAGCCGCAGTACTTGAAATAACCGAGCATCCCGAGATTGCTGATCAGCGAAACGCTTAGCCATAAACCCTTGGCTCTTTTGGATTGCGAGGCGTGAATACCAAGCCCTACATAGTAGTCAATGAGCGTTGAAGCTAGCAGTAGCAGCGTGAACTCCCAATGCCACCAACCGTAGAAAAGATAGCTGCTCGCAACCAAGAAGCCTAGGCGAATTTGCGGCCACCGGGCAAGAGACCACCAGGCAGTCAGAACCATCGGTAAAAACAACAGGATGAATATATAGCTATTGAACAGCATAGCTGGCCTCACTTGTTCGAGGCAACAATCGATCGATCATGCGGCGAGTATTGGGTTCGAGCGGATGGATACCGTCCACGAAACAAGCTGGATCACCAGCAAACGTTTCAACCGATCCGAAATCGATGAACTTCGCATCGAAGTTCCGGGCCAGTTCCTTCATCGCGTTGAGGGACCTTTCTTCCAATTCAAGAAATTTGGTCTTGGTTGTGAGCCGTTCTCTCAATCGCGGATGAGAAACGGTTGTGAACAAATAAACTTGGCAGTCATTCGCCTGGCAAAGCCGCAGCGTTTCGTGCAGATAACCGAGCCGTCTCTGCGATGGCACACGAAACTCATGGAACAACGCAAGAAACTCCCGCTCATTGAAATCGAGGGCCGATTCAAAGTCATAGGTGCCAGACGCCATCTCAGATTGACGCTTGATGTACTCGATGACTCCATCCGGACGGAACTTTTGCTCTCTCTCGTTTTGCTGTGTCGGGTGAACGCAAAGGCGAAGCGACTTGATGCTGGAAATCAGTTGTTGATAGCTGAACAATTGACTGAAGCGTTCGAAGTTATCACTCCAAGAACTGGTCTCACTCGCAAAGCAGTAGAGCCGCGGCTCAGAGCAGAGCCTGGCATCATTGGGAACAACATCGTTTAACGATGCGATATCCACTCCAATCAAAAGCGTCTTCGGAAAGCAACCAAATCGGTGGTGATAGTATCGTACGATCGCAAGAAAGTCTTCGGGGCGACCATGATTTACAGCAAAGTTAAAGAACGTTTGGGACGTCCTCGCCTGGAGATATTCGGGTTCGAATTTTAACGCCCGGGAAGAGCCGAGGATCAATCCTTGGGGCGCGGTTTCAAGGCGTTCGAAGAGTTCGACTTTTTCGCTTCGGGAGTCCTGGACAATGGGTTGCAGACAATTCGAACTGTATTGACCGTATGGATTAACGATCCAATTGAGTGTCGAAACGAAAAGCAAACTGACGCAGACCAAACTCGCGAAGCTCAAGCAAAAATGCTTGGGGCTGATCGGATTTCGTAGCTTTTCCAGAAAGGTTTGAAGGAGTGTTGGCATTCTTAGTCATTTATTTGTAAGGATTCGGCAACTTTCGAAACCTAGTTTGCGATTCGAGACTCCGACAAAGACTTCCTTGATTCGTGGAGTAGTTACTTGCATTCGTTTATCACCAATTCAGCCAAATGCTTTAATCGATACAAACAGATGTGCTAGGAACAATCGATTACGAGCACGAGCACCGTTTCACTGAGCACGAGCACGGTTGTCGGTTTGTGGGTACTGGCGATTGGCGAGGAGTGTCCAAAAAACCTCGTTTTTCAAAAATAAACCGTTCGATCTTGAAAAATCCGTCCAATCTGTTATTCTTTCATCCGGATAAACGGATGATGCTTAAGACCAATCAAATGACTACCTCAGCCCCCATGATTCTCTGGATGCAGAGCCTTTCGGACCCTACCCGAGCCAGGCTTCTGCGTCTTTTGGAACGAACCGAGCTTACTGTCGCTGAAATGTGCACTACCCTCCAACTTCCTCAAAGCACCGTCAGCAGGCATCTTAAATTGTTGTCCGATGATGGTTGGGCAGAATCGCGACGCGACGGTACAAGCAACTTGTATCGGATGCCCAATGGCGAAATGGTTCCTGCTCAAAAAAAGCTGTGGAGCTTGGTCAAAAATCACAGTGTAGCGGTTAGTACCTCAGACCAAGATGACGCAAGACTAGAGCAAGTTGTCGAAGCAAGAAGGTCCAAGTCCCAAGCGTTTTTTTCTTCTGCCGCGAGCAAGTGGGATCGATTGCGAGCCGAGTTGTTTGGCCATCGGGTAGATGCCTGGGCCTTTGCTGCCGCCTTGCCAAGCGATGCCGTTGTTGGGGACTTGGGATGTGGGACCGGTGCGGTCTCCCAGACAATTGCTCCGTGGGTCGAACAGGTAATCGCCGTCGATTCTTCGGCGGCCATGATGCAGTCGGCTCGCAAACGACTCAAGGACCTGCCGAACATTGATTTACGGCGTGGCGAACTGACTCAATTGCCGATTGAAGGTGAAACATTGTCGCACGCTATCTTAATACTTGTGTTGCCATATTTAACAACTCCGCAGTCTGTTTTCCACGAGGCATGGCGCGTGACCAAGCCGGGCGGAAAGCTGATTGTGGTTGATATGGTTCCGCACGACAGGTCCGAGTATCGCGAAGAACTTGGACATTCTTGGCAGGGCTTCCCTGCAGATCAGATTCAATCATGGATGACACAGGCTGGCTGGCACCAAACGAGATTCGCTTTGATGCCGCCCGAGACCGATGCCAAAGGAACCGGCTTATTTGTAACGACCGCTATCCGATAAAACCTTTGTTTCTTTCCTAGGAGTAATGTTCCAATGAGTACTGTTGTCGATAAGAAAAACACCCACGTAAACACCGCCGATGCTTCCAGCGTTCCTTTTAAGGTGCGAGCTTTTGACTTTCTGGCTGCTGGCAACCGAAAGGAAGCGGAAGAACTCGCATCCCTCGGCCGCAAAGAAATCCAATTGGCCGAAGACGAAATGCCAGGGTTGATGGCTTTGCGTGCTCGACATGGCAAAACCAAGCCGTTGGCCGGGGCGAAGATCATGGGCTCACTGCACATGACAGTTCAAACCGCTGTGCTCATCGAAACCTTGGCTGATCTCGGTGCCGACGTGCGTTGGGTTAGCTGCAATATTTTTTCGACACAAGATTCTGCAGCAGCAGCTGTCGTTGTGGGTCGTGGTGGCACACTTGACAATCCCGTCGGAAGTCCAGTGTACGCTTGGAAGGGGGAGACCCTCACGGAATACTGGTGGTGCACCGTTCAAGCGTTGGTATGGCCAGACGGAACCGGACCAGATTTGATCGTGGACGACGGTGGCGATGCAACCATGTTGATCCACAAGGGAACCGAATACGAAGCCGCTGGTAAAGTACCTGCGTTCGATCCTGAGAACGAGCCAGAAGAGTGGGGCGTTATTCTTGAATTGCTTCGCAAAGAATTGGTCGTCAACCCAGGCCGATACACGGCCATGGGCAAGGCTTGCATGGGTGTATCGGAAGAAACCACCACAGGTGTCAAACGATTGTACGAAATGGCCAAAGCCAAGACGCTGTTGTTCCCGGCCATCAATGTCAACGACTCGGTTACCAAGAGCAAGTTCGACAACCTCTACGGTTGCCGTCACTCGTTGATCGACGGACTCAACCGAGCCAGCGACGTCATGTTGGCCGGCAAGGTCGCAGTCGTGTGTGGTTTCGGCGATGTGGGGAAGGGCTGCTGCCAATCCCTCAAGGGTCAAGGCTGCCGAGTCATCGTCACCGAAATCGACCCGATTTGCGCGCTGCAAGCTGTCATGGAAGGCTACGAAGTCAAGACATTGGAAGACTTCCTCCCAACCGCTGACATCTACGTAACTGCAACCGGCAACAAGGACATCATCACGGCCGAACACATGGCCAAGATGAAGGACAAAGCCATCGTTTGCAACATCGGTCACTTCGATAATGAAATCGACATGGCTGGTCTCGAGAAGATGCAAAAGGCTGGCAAAGTCGAACGCCGCAACATCAAGGCCCAATTCGACCAGTGGTATTTCCATGACACCAAGCACAGCATCTTGGTTTTGGCCGAAGGGCGTTTGATGAATTTGGGATGTGCAACCGGCCACCCAAGCTTCGTCATGAGCACCAGCTTCACGAACCAAGTCTTGGCACAGCTCGAATTGTGGATCGAACGCAAGTCTGCAAAGTATGACAAGACTGTCTACACGTTGCCAAAGCACTTGGACGAAGAAGTGGCACGATTGCACTTGGGCAAGCTCGGCGTCAAGCTGACAACGCTTTCCACCTCGCAAGCAGAATATCTTGGTTGCGACAAAAACGGCCCGTACAAAGCTGACGCTTACCGATACTAAAATCTACTAAGCATCTATAGGATTTAACTGAAGCAAAAGCAAAAGAGCCTTGATTGCAAGCCAATCGAGGCTCTTTTCGTTTGGTAAGCAATTAGAAGTGAACAATGCATAGCAAGAGATATTACGGTTTAGTCACCATCCCGCTGAGATCGTCCCGTTTGGTCACCCTCCCACGGCAACGCTGTGAAGCATTTTCACCAACAATTCGCTTAGGTTGAGCGGGAGCTTGCCTCCCCTCAACCTTGTTTTGGCGTCCTACGTAACGGCCCGTTAACCGCCGCACTTCTAGTACGCCAAAACGGCGTCCGTCGGAGGCAAGCTCCGATCGGACGAAAATGCTTACAGCGTCCCTCCCAGAGGGCCCACTGGGAGGGTCGAGCGAAGCGAGAGTGAAGAGCCATGGACACATCCAGATCGTATAGGGGCATTGATGAAGGCTGCGAGTCATCCGATGGATGAATCGCAGTGGAAAGTATAATTGAATCGTTATAGGGGCAAGCTTGAGAATCGCTTTTGGCGTTGTGTTTGCTATCTTGAATTGTTGTAGAATTATTCTCTCCAGATTTGCAACTTCGATTTCTTCCTTCCCTTCTCTTTTCGGCGCACACGCTATGGCCATTATTATTCCTGAGTCCATTTCCCGAACGTGGATCTGTTTGTTTTTGCTGTTCCCTTTGGCTGAACTTACACAAATAGCTCGCAGCCAAGAAGCATCCGAAACAAACTTATACTCGGATGCCACAAAGAATGCCGAGTCCGTTGGCATCAACGTCGAAAAGCTAACCAATGCGACGACTGCCCTGCAGTCCTTAGTGGACAACAAAAAGATCGCGGGAGCTGTCATAATGGTATCGCGGCGAGGCAAGGTAGTTCTGGCCGATTCGGTTGGACTTGGTTCCCTTGAATCCAAGCAACCGATGCAGCTTGACTCCATCTTTCGCATCTACTCGATGACCAAACCGGTTACAAGTGTTGCTGCGATGCAACTGATCGAAAGTGGTAAGCTGGACCTAGATACTCCCATATCGAAGTACATGGCAGAGTTCGCATCGGTCAAGGATGGTTCTGGAAAAACGATATCGCAATCGCCAACCGTGCGAGATTTACTCCGACATACCTCTGGTCTGACTTACGGCATTTTTGGCGACACACCAGTCGATCGCCTGTATCGTATGGCTGGCATCCTTTCTCGAAATGATTCGAACCAAGTGTTGGTCGAGAAACTTGGTAAGCTACCTCTTCAATACCAACCCGCGACCAAATTTCATTACAGCGTATCGGTAGATGTATTGGGGCGGTTGATTGAGGTCGTATCCGGCAACTCGCTCGACGATCACTTCACAAAGAACATTTTTGCTCCTTTAGGAATGAAGGACACGGGATTTTATGTTCCTGACGGGAAAGCGTCTCGGATTGTCGATAATTTCGGACCGAATGCGGAGGGCAGTTTACGAACAACGGAACAGGCTGCTACGAGCCAATTCCTTCGCAACCCAACCTTTCTGTCTGGTGGCGGCGGGTTGGTTTCGACGGCCGGCGACTATATGCGATTTTGTCAAATGCTGTGCGGACTTGGCGAATTCCAAGGAGTCCGACTGCTAAACGAAGGGACAGTCCGAGAGATGACTCGCGATCAGCTTCCTAAAGTCGCTTTTCCGATCGAGGTGAACGGTAATAAGCGAGAGGGAGTTGGATTTGGACTTGGGTTTTCCGTCGTTGTAGAAACGATCTCCGGATTCGAATATGTGCCGCAAGGAGAATATGGCTGGGGTGGTGCTGCTTCGACTCACTTTTGGATCTCACCCAAGCATGAATTGGCCGTGGTGGTTCTATCGCAATTCATGCCGTTCACTTTTCAATGTGAATCCGCAGTAAAGCCACTCATTTACAGTGCCTTGGAAACCGAATCGTCGCGATAGCGATCGTGGCGGATGCTGCCAGCATCCGAGCCGACGCTAGCAGCGTCGGCCACGAGTTGCCAGCATCCGAACCGACGCTAGCAGCGCCGGCCACGAGCTGCCAGCATCCGAACCGACGCTAGCAGCGTCGGCCACGAGTGGCCAGGACAGCTAACGTCAATGCTCTTTGAGTAAGAAACACTTGTCGGCTCTCCAAGAGTATTTCGCAACCCGTTTGATCAATGCTCTCAGTCGTCCGCTGGAATCGATTGCGGCTGCAAAGTCTCCGGCGGTTTCCGCCACAAGATGCAGCTCGGATTCATTCACCTGCTTACCTTGTTCGAAATGCAATAGGGTTTCGTCGCTCGGAAACGCTTGCGGCCAATGGTTGACGCCGTTTCGGGCAGGCGCGAGGTGAGTTTCAACACTCTCCCGGCTAGCCAACCTCTCCAAGAGACAACTGCTTTCGAGACCAAACGGACCAATGGAAGTGCGCTCGAGCCTGGTCATGACTGCATCGGATCCAAGCTTGCGCGCGATGTCCCGACCTAGCGATCGAACGTACGTTCCTGTTCCGCAGGTCATTTTCAGTTCGAAGAAGGGGTATTCAAAGGAGGTTACTTCCAACGACTTAATCAGGACTTGACGCGATGGCATATCGAATTCCTTGCCCGCGCGAGCCAGTTCATGAGCTCGTTTGCCACCAATCCAAATTGCTGAGTATTTTGGCGGTGATTGCTCGATGGTGCCGGTGAACGACGGAAGTTGTTCTGCGATGGCATTTCGATCCAGCATGGGGGCTGAATCCAACGGGATTCTCGGCGTTTCGCAGTCGGTCGACTCGCTCGTAACACCTAGTTGAAAGGTCGCGATGTACTGTTTGGGTAAGGTATGTACGGCGTCTGTCAGTCGAACCGCTTGGCCAACCAGTATTAGCAGTACGCCGCTAGCAAGCGGATCGAGGGTGCCTGCGTGTCCCACCTTCTCAGGACGCATCAACCTTTGGATGGAGTTGACACAATCGCGACTTGTAGGCCCTGAGGGCTTGCGCAAATTCAAAATACCGAACATGGAGAGACTGCGTTGAGTTTGCGGATTGTGTTGTCAATGTACTGGTCCCAAAATCTTTAGAGCGGTTTTGCTACCTTTTTGCCGAAGATGAGAGGTGGAGCATTGTAACCAGAGCCCTCAAAGGTAGCGAGTGATGGAAAATCAACGGTCGGTAAGATGGGACGTGGCGGCAGTGGTGATGTTCGCGGCTGCGGCGTTATTATGGCTGTCTCTCTTAACCCACGATGCAGCGGACAATTTGGGGGATTTATCGGGTTTCCTGGCTTCTATTTACACGCCGATGCATGCAGCGTATCCGACGAATGAACGAATCCAGAATTCCTGCGGATATTTTGGGGCGTTGGCCAGCGATATCTTGATGCAGGCGACTGGGGTAGGCAGTTATCTCGTAGCAATGCTCTTGTGCCTATCAGGCGTCGTCATGCTCCGGCAGCAACCGTGGGCTTCGCCGATGGGGAGAAGTATCGGCTGGACCTTGATCTTGGTAGCAGTCTGTTGCATACCAACTCGCTTTGGAATAACACTTAGTATTCCGGTGCCAATTGGTGGTGGCGGATATTTAGGTGCTCTTTGCAATATTTGGATGGACCGCCACTTGGCTCAGTTGGGGTCCTGCATTCTCGTCGTAAGCGTGTTCGTAGGCGGACTTCTCTTGAGTACCGAATACGCCTTGGTGCGTTACTTCGGATTCGCTGCAACCAGCAGCTTGATTGCATTGAGGTACTTTCGGATTCCCAGCTTGTCGTTCATGCGTCGGAAGGAATTGACCTCAGGTACCTTTTCACCGTCCCGTTCCGATTTGCCCAAAAGCGTGACACTTCGGCAAAACCCAACGTCAATAACGGCAAACCATGGCGGCGTATCGACCACGCCATTGAGCTACCCGTCGTCTGTCATTCACTCGGCTCCTTTAGCTGGTGCGGCATCATCTGAGGGTGTATCGGGTCACGCTTCGGGACCAGCCATACGAATTGGACGTCGAGCGGAAACCAGCTTGACTGCCGAAGATTTGGCATCCCAGTCTAAAGCGGTGGGCCGAACGGATCTCACTTTCCCAAAGGCCAAAACCCCTTCCACGCTTGCCTCGATCGCAAACGCTTTCTTTGGTTCCAAGAAAGAAGTCGAGGGAGTCGGTGACGCGTTATTGGATGCTGTGGATGACCATGAAGTGCCGAAACCAAGATCCGCAACCAGCCCGCGCAAATCTATTGGCCACGGAGATTTCGACGACGAGTACGAAGAGGAGGCGGAAGACTCTTATGATCCGGATAGCGAGGATGCCTTGGATTCTCGTTATGACGAGGATGATGACAACGACGTCCACACGGCTGAGGAAGTGGAAGAGATTGTTGCGGAGAAACCAAAAAAGCAATCCAAAGGCCGCTCAAGTACTGTTCGATCTGATGCTCCCAACATCGAAGAGGACAAAGGACCTCGCGTCCAAACCCGCAAATCCAAACAAGAACAAGTCGAACAAGCGCCCGAGCCACTTCCGGAAGACTTGCTGGCCCATCTGGATGATACGAAACTACCCGAAGGTAGCGAAGAGTACGTTCTGCCCGGACTCGACTTATTGTCCGAGTCCGATGAGATATCTTACGACGAACAGACCGAGGAAGTGAAAAAGAAGGCTAAGGTTTTGGAGCAGACTTTTGCCAACTTTGGTTTCAATATCAAAGTGGTTGAGATTGAGACCGGTCCAGTGATTGCGCAGTACGAAATCGAACTCGAGGCCGGTCTCCGACTTAGCAAGATCGCTGGTCTCGCCGACGACTTGGCCATCGCGCTTCGTGTTCCGAGCGTTCGCATTGTTGCGCCTATCCCTGGGAAAAATAGTGTTGGGATCGAAGTTCCGAATGAACGACGCCAAGTCGTTCGAATGCGGGAGGTCATCGAGGAAAGTGGTGCGCAGATTCGCAAGCAGAAGATCCCTTTGTTCTTAGGTAAAGACGTTTCGGGCAAGGCGCTCACGGTGGACTTGGCGAGCCTCCCACACTTGCTCATCGCCGGTAGAACCGGTACTGGCAAAAGCGTGTGCTTGAACTCAATCATCTCGTCGATTTTGATGACACGGCGACCAGATGAAGTGCGAATGCTTATGATTGACCCAAAAATGGTCGAGTTAAGTTGCTACGCTAGATTGCCTCACTTAATGCATCCAGTTGTCATCGATATGCGCAAGGCGGAAGCCATTTTGGCATGGGCCGTCGACAAGATGGAAGAGCGGTATGCGCTATTGGCACGAGCCGGAGTTCGCCACCTAACCAACTACAATCAACTTGGACGTGAGGAACTGCTGGACCGTCTTAAGCCAGAAAATGAGGACGATGCAGAATTGATTCCAGACCACTTGCCGTTTATCGTAATCGTGGTGGACGAAATGGCGGACTTGATGATGACCTCTGGAAAAGAAGTCGAGGCGCACATCATTCGACTCGCACAAAAGAGCCGAGCCGTTGGCATCCACTTGATTCTCGCAACGCAGAAGCCAACTGTGGACGTGATCACGGGACTAATCAAGAGCAATTTGCCAGCTCGAATCAGTTTCCAAGTCGCAAGCAAGACGGACTCACGCGTAGTCCTGGATGCCATGGGAGCGGACAAATTGCTCGGAAACGGTGACATGTTATTCCTGTGGCCGGGGACTAGCGCGCTGGTGCGAGGCCAAGGCACGTACTTGAGCGACGACGAAATCAATTCGGTGGTGGACCACTGCAGTTTGGGCGAACAGAACTTCGTCCAGGAACTGGTTCAATTGAAGGTGGAGAAGACGGATGAAGAATCGGTCAAGCCAGGCTCGTTTAAGAAACGCGATGACCTTTATGAAGCGGCCGTAGATATCGTCGTTCGCGAGGGACGAGGGAGCTGTTCGTTGCTCCAGCGTGCGCTCGGTATTGGTTACGGTCGGGCGGCTAGGCTAATCGATTTTATGTCCGAGGACGGCATCGTTGGCCAGTACAACGGTTCCCAAGCGCGCGAGGTGGCCATCACATTAGCGCAATGGGAAGCGATGCGTTCCGGCTCAGAGGATGATGCGGAACCAGCACCGACCAAGTCCAAGAATCGTTCCAACAAGATCCGCCGCGATGACAGTTGGGAAGAGACTCCGAAAGCTCCCAAAACCAAAAAGAAGAAACGGTCCGACGAAGAACAAGCCTTCGTGGCAGCAGCCGAAGTTGAGCATTTGGAAGAAGAAAACGAATGGACCGACGACGAGGACTAGCGTTTCATGGCAATTTGGATTGCTGGGATTCATCGAAGGTCGGCTGTGCGACAAAGTAGCAGGCACTTTCCAAGTGCCGTCCGCTGAATCGCCAGCATCCGCTGAGTTATCTAGCGATTCAGGCCACGGCACATGGAATGTGCCTGCTACTATGGGGGGAGATCCGCATATGTTTGAGCTATTTGATCCAAAGGAAGACCTTCGTATTGAACGAGGAGCCAATCTGCCACATTGGTTTCAACCAGGCGTGTCTTATTTCGTCACATTTCGTACCGAAGACTCGATTCCAGCGGATGTGAGTCGCCGCTGGCATGCTCGACGAGCGGCATGGCTTTTCGAACACGGGATTTCGATGAATGAGCCCAATTGGAAAGATCGCTTAGATCAGCTTGCGGAGACCGATCAAAGTGAATTTCACGAAACGTTTTCTCGCGAGTACATGGAGTCGCTCGACAAAGGATATGGAGAATGCGTTTTACGTCGAGCTGAAATGAGTAAGATCGTTGCAGATAGCTTGTTGCATTTTGATGGCGATCGATACCGCATGGGCGGCTTTGTAGTGATGCCAAATCATGTGCATTTGATAGTATGCTTGTTAGGAGATACAGAGATAGAAGCGATTTGTGCATCGTGGAAACGATTTTCTGCCAAGCAGATCAATCAGGTCTTAGGCAAAAAGGGGCGATTCTGGCAAGAAGAAAGTTTTGACCATTTGATACGTTCCTTAGACCAATTCGAAGCAATACAAAGATACATCGCCGAAAATCCAAAAAGTCTCAACACTGGCGAGTATCGATTGTATCAACCAAAAGTAGCAAACCAAAAGTAGCAGGCACTTTCCAAGTGCCGTCCGCTGAATCGCCAGCATCCGCTGAGTTATCTAGCGATTCAGGCCACGGCACATGGAATGTGCCTGCTACTTTGGAGAGCGACACTCCCTGATGCTCACCTGCGCTAGTTGGCTGATTCAGAGCGGCGCCGATTTGAAGACCGTCCAAACAATCATGCGCCACAGCGACATTCGACTAACCCTGGACCGCTACGGGCATTTGTTCCCAGGCAGCGAAGCGACCGCAATCGAGAGGATAAGATCGATATTCACTCAATCGAAAAACCCCCGCATTTCCCAGGTGATATCAAGGAAAAAGCAGGGGTTTTGGTCAGGGTGATAGAGGGGGCTCGAACCCCCGACCTGCGGAACCACAATCCGCCGCTCTAACCAACTGAGCTACTACCACCGTGTGGAAAAAAGTTTAGTGGCTTGCGGCTCGTCCGTCAACTCTCTACACCCTGCTTTTTCATCGCTTTCCACTGCAAGGATGACTACTTGACTCCTCGTTCGGCGGCCTTCACGACTAGTTGGTTGACGACTCTCTTGACCCCCGAAGTTCCTGTCGCGACGGAGGAAGCGGCGATCTTTTGATGGGCTTGGGTTACTGTACCTGTTAGGGTCGCAAGGCCTTTGTCAACCGTGACGGTCACTTTGCATGGAGAACGAATTCCTCTCATCGCCAGCTTGTTGATCACCGACTGTGTCAGTTTAATATCTGCACTGCTTTGTGACATGGTACGCACTCATTTTGCAAAAGAACCAAAAAGTAACCTTCTCACGATACCGCAACCCAATCCGAAATCCGAGTAATTCCGAATATTCAGGTGAAATAGATCAGCCACAGCTCCCAGGCCGTGGCTTCGTTTTGAGAAGTTAAGCCTGCGTTTCGTTCGATCGCATTCGGTGTTATCCTGTGCTTTTCAATAATCACACTGCAAAACAAGTTCAATTTCAGAGGAAACACATCTTGGAAGACTCGGACGATACGGACAGCGAAGAAAGTCAAACCACGTCCGCTCCTGTCGGCCAGCCCGCGAAAACGACGCCGGAATGGAAACCGATTTCCGCGAAACAACGTCGGGTCCTCGGCACTCTCATGGAAAAATCCAAAACGACGCCAGATGCTTATCCGATGACTTTTGCAGGACTTTGCACCGGTTGCAATCAAAAGTCGAACCGGGCTCCGATCTCAAATTACAGCAGCGAGCAAGTTGAAACCATCGTAGATGAACTTCGCGCCATTGGGGCTCTAACCATCGTTCAAGGGCTTGGTCGAAACACCAAAGTGAGGCATTATGCCTACAACTGGTTGGCGATCAGCAAAGTCGAAGCTGCCGTCATGACCGAACTCCTGCTCCGAGGTGAACAAACCTTAGGCGAACTTCGAACGCGAGCGGCTCGTATGGAACCGATCAACGACCTACAGCACATGACCGAATTGTTCAATGAGCTCAAGCGTCGCAATCTCGTTGTGGAATTGAGCCCGCCTGGACGAGGGCAAATAGTGTCCCACAACCTCTATCCAGAATGGGAGCTCGAGCAAGTCCGCAAGTCAGTTGCAGCTGGCATATCCGCCACCGGGGACCCGGAGCCCACGCCGTCATCGAATCGTCCGTCGCCTGGAAGTACTATGGCAAACGCGGATTCAAATCATCGGATGAAGGAGATGGAATTGGAAATCGAAACACTCAAGGATTCCGTCAACGATTTGCAAACGCGGCTCAGCCGACTTGAAAAAGAGCTTGGAGTGATCTGACTCTGCAAAGAAGTTCGCTTGACATCGTTTCCAATAAATAGCTACCAATAGATTTCGGAAGTTGCAACTATTAGGAAATGATCGATGCGAGTTTTAGCCATCAATGCCCCCGGAGCCCTGGCACGCGATCTTCAACAGCGTGCTAACGATTCCGAGGAAATGAAGTTGTTGATTGCCGACGCCAAGAATCCGCTCGCAAGGGGTCTTGGTCACGAGCAGTTTGTGGCTTTTTCAAGTCGGCGAAAGGTAGACTTGGGCGCTATTTCTGCCCTGAGAAAGACCATTCGCAGTTTCCAACCCGACATCGTCCATTCTTTCTTGCCGCGAGCTCTTTCTCAAACGGTTCTTGCAACGATTGGAATGAGAAATCGGCCGACCATCGTTTCGTTTTACGGAATTACTCGTGTTCCATCTTGGCGCGAGCCAGCAGACTGGATCACGTACCTTTCCTCCAGAGTCTCGGTCCACGCGTGCGAGTCCAATGCAGTAAAAAAAGCATTGATGAAGGGTGGAGTCAACGAGAGCAAATGCGAAGTGATCTATAATTGCGTTGAAAAGGTGGCGCCATCATTAACCAGGGGAGAGTTGCTAGCCAAGTATGGGATCCATAAGGACGCATTTGTTGTTGGAACCGTTGCAACGATTCGTCCAGTCAAAGGTATCGATATCTTGCTGCGAGCTTTGATCGAATGCTCCGACATTCCAAACATGGTAGCTGTTATCGCCGGACCGTTGGAGGATCCCGCGGTCGCCGCTCTGGCCAAAGACCCTCGTTTGCATGGCCGCATCCGCATGCTTGGCTATACGAACAATGCCGCCACGCTCATGAAGGGAATGGACTTGTTTGTTATGCCATCCCGAAAGGAAGGCCTGTGCCGCGCGCTTTTGGAGGCGATGGGACAGGGGGTTTGCCCGATAGTCAGCGACGCCGGCGGTATGAAGGAAGTGGTTCGGAACGGAATCGACGGAGTTGTTTTCCCATGTGAAGATTGGGTTGGGTTATCATCCGCAATTCATCGTCTGCACTCCGCTCCAATACAGATCTCCGCTTTGGGTGAGTCCGCGCAAAAACGGGTCCAGTCGATGTGCTCGCCACAGGTTGTCGGCGAAAGGGTTTTTAAGCTGTACCGACGATTGGCTGCATGATTGCTATCAATCCGTCCGCTCTTGCTTTATTCTGCCTTGATTGATACTACCTGCACATGAACTTTAGCTTGTCTTTCCACTCGACACCGCAACACCCGCGATTGAACACAGCGTTTCGGTCGACGGGTTTCTCACGGTCAAACTGGAATGAGTTCGCAATCTTCGTTCTTCTTGCCTTTTCGTTTCTAGGTTGCAATCGGAGCAACCCCTATTTGACGGCAACCCCATCGGGATTTTTTGTTCCCAACGCGGCCCCCAGTTTGGCTAGCCCGCAACTTCCAGCCCAGCTTGCGGAACTGGAGCGCAGAGCGAAACTTTTGGACGACAACAACCGGCAACTGACGACCCAGTTAGCGCAATCCCAGCAGCAAATGCAGTTGTTCAAAGAACGTTCTGACTTGATGCAACGACAACTTCAGGATGTCAATAATCAGTTGCAGCAGTCTCGAGTCGCATCAGCACAAACAAATCAACAATTTCGCGGTTTAGCAGATCGAGTTCAGGTCGAGCAATCTCTTCAAGATCGTAGAGGTGGCGCGAAGCTTACGGCCAACACCAGCAACAAGATTGGAAGCGAACCGCTGCGGGACTTAGGGTATCCCATGGAAAACGATGGTGGCGTCATTCGTCTCCGCGTTCCCGCCGATCAACTGTTTCAGCCTGGGACAGCGCAACTGACCCCATCCGCTTCGGGAATACTTGATCGCATCTCTGAGACGTTAAAACGCAGTTACACGCGGCAGCGAATTGCCATTGAGGGCCACACGGACAATTCGCCCCTTTACGGAGGGGCATTTTCAACCAATCATCAGCTAGCAGCAGCCCAAAGCAACGCGGTTTTGGAGCATTTCACTCGTCGCAATCAGATGCCCATCAGCCAACTCTTTACGTTGAATCATGGAGATAACTATCCGATTGCGGACAACCAGAGTCCAGCAAATCGCGCGACCAACCGACGCATTGAGTTCGTAATCTATCCGGAAACGTTCTGAAACGGTTGTTTTTCGTTAGGGTGTCACGGCCACCCCACTTCAAGGTCTAGCCATCAGCGGCCGTTAGGGCGCTAAACCGCTTGCCATTGGTCCCTAATTTGCCCCAAATCCAGCTCTCAAGTCATTTTACTGGAAAGTCACCGAAAAATGAGTATTTGTTCAGTCAATAGATTGCTCTGACTGTTGAATAGCTGTCTAGGAAACAAGACAATAGGATCTAGTGCAACGAAAGTATCATCCCAGCCCTCAGAAGCTGGTTTTCGTCCATAGCTTTCCCCTTCGAGTTGGCCAATGTTGAAACGACCAAGTACTGTCAGCGAAATCGATCCGGAGTTAGCCGCAGGCTTCGAGTTGAGCGTACATGACGAAAACGCGTCCATCGATGACTCGTCAGTCACTAGTTCGAGGGATGTAAACGAGGATCGCGATTTGCCTGATGAGGGGGATTCCGAAGACGAGGAATCCGAAGAGGTTGGTGAAGAAGCGGACGCCAACTGGTTTGATTCGGAAACCAAGTCGTTCTTGGCCAGCATGCTTGTGCACTTGTTGATTATCGTTGGACTTGCTTCGTACACAGTGGCGACGCAGCCTGAGATTCTATCACTCTTTATCGAATCGCAGCCGATGGCGGACGAGCTGCCGCCGCTAGATATCTTCAATGACATTGCCTATTCTGAGGCGCCATCGGAAGAGATCGGTGCCAATTCGATCGGTCTGACAGATATGGCGCTTTCGACGGCTCCGACGCTGGCCGATATTTCTGAGGTACCGACAATAGAGTTGGACATGACGATGCCAAACGCCTCAGTGCATGTTTCCATTGACATCAAGGAAGCGGTTGGATTGACGGAGTCGACGAAGGCCGTTCGCGGAATGACCGGCGTTGGCGAAACCGGCACTCAAGGCGCAGTCGACCGGATTACGTTCGAGTTGCTGCAGTCCATTGAGCAACGGCCGACTTTGGTCGTATGGTTGTTTGATAGTTCGATCTCGATGGTGAAACGAAGGAAAGAGATTCGCGATCGATTCGACAGGATCTATGAACAGTTGGGCATCGTTCAAGAGGAAAAGAGGAAGCGTGGTGGTTTCAGCGAATCGGATTCTTTGATCACCTCGATCGTTTCATTCGGAAACGACGTGCAATTCATGACCAAGAAACCCACAACCGATCTCGCTGAAATCCGATCGGCCATCGACAACATTGCGATTGACGAGTCAGGGGTCGAAATGGTTTTTCACGCCGTCAAAGCCGTCGCAGATCGCTACAAGTCAATGCGAACATCTCGTGGCCCAAGCGACCCTGAGCGCAATGTCGTCTTAATCACCATTACAGACGAGCGTGGCGATGACATGCAAATGGCGGATGAAGCCATTGCAATCTGCAAAAAGTTCGCCATCCAGTTCCATGTCTTGGGTGTACCTGCTCCCTTCGGACGCGAATTCACTTACATCAAGTTCGTGGATCCGGACCCGAAGTTCGACCAAACTCCAGACTGGCGACAGGTTGATCAAGGGCCCGAGACTTTGCTGCCTGAACGGGTGCAGTTGGGCTATCAAGACAATTACTTCGAGGAGCCTGTCATCGACTCAGGTTTCGGTCCCTACGCCCTAGCTCGCATGTGCTACGAAACCGGAGGAATCTATTTCTCAATTCACCCGAATCGTCAAGTCGGAAAGAAAATCGACCCAAGCAAGATCGAAGCGTTTGCTTCACGCTTGAGTTATTTCTTTTCTCCAGAGGTGATGGATTTGTACCGTCCCGATTACCTAAGTGAGTCAGAATACATGGCTAAGGTAAAGAAAAGTCCGTTGCGAGGTACCTTGATTCAAGCCGCACAGATTGCAAGAGTCGGGACATTGGACAAACCTAAACAAGAGTTTATCAAACGCGAGGAAGCGATATTCATTCGGGATCTCACTCTGGCTCAGCAGGAGTCTGCTCGACTTGCTCCGGAACTGGTGGCGTTATGCACAGTGCTTGCCGAAGGCGAAAAGTCCCGAAGCAAAGAGACCTCACCTCGGTGGTTAGCTAGTTTCGATTTGTCGTATGGAACTGCTATGGCTGCCAAAGTTCGTGCGGAGGCTTACAACGCAATGCTTGCCAAAGCCAAGCGAGGTATGAACTTCGAGAAGCCAGAGAGCAACACTTGGAACTTGAAGCCAACGGATAAGATCAGTGTTGATAGCAAGCTTGAGAAAGAAGCCAAGCAAGCAACGGAACTGTTGCGAGGTGTTTCGGAGAAGCATAAAGGAACTCCCTGGGCTCTGTTGGCAGAGCGAGAACTATCGCATCCACTCGGATGGGAATGGAATGAATCCTTTACGGACCTTAACCCACCGCCGAAGCCCGGGCGTCCTCCGCGAACGACACCTCCTCCTCGACCGGCTCAGGATGACAAAGCCAAGATGCTGACACCGCCACCACCCAAACGGCCGATCACCAAAATTTAGTGCGACGCGGCGGTTTCTGCATTGATAATTGTCGCCTTTCGCTCCTGCGAAAGTGCGCCGCGAAAACGCACTTTTGCGGAGCAAAAGGCGACAATTGCGTGTGGCACGCCCAAAGCGAAGCGTGGGCGTGGCTACAATAGGGCGCACCAGTGACATCAAGTCATTGAGTGCTACCACTATTGCGTTGAGGAGCGTTGCCGTGTTTCGTTTGGAAGTTATTGACTACATCGATCAAACCAACCAGTCGCTTGTGGCTCGAGTACCCGAAACTGGGACCGCCGCAATTCAGTTCGGGGCACAACTGATCGTTCAACAGTCTCAAGAAGCCATCTTTTTCCGCGACGGCCGCGCGATGGATTGCTTTGGACCAGGCCGAACGACGCTCACCACTGCCAACCTTCCAATCATCGGTCGCATCCTGACCGCTCCTTTTGAGAAATCCCCATTTCAGGCCTGCGTGTATTTCATCGGCAAGCAGACGTTTATTGATCAACGTTGGGGAACCAGAAATCCAATCACGCTTCGAGATCCGCAATTCGGAGTCGTTCGTCTACGAGGATATGGCAAATTTGCGTATCGAGTTGCGGACGGTGCGTTGTTGCTCAATTCGATTGTCGGAACACAGGGGAAATTCACGACAGACGAGATTGTCAATTATTTACGAGATGTGATCGTGGCAGGTTTAACCGATTTGCTGGCAACCTCTGGAATCGGTTTGCTCGATATACCAGCCCGAATGGACGACATCAGCAATGCAGCTCGCGTGAAACTGGGTGATCAGTTTTCAAAGTACGGGCTTGAACTGACCGAATTCTTCATCAGCAATATATCGCCGCCCGACGAAGTCCAAAAAGCTATCGATGCTAGGTCGAGCATGGCTGTCCTGGGGGATTTGCGTTCCTACACGATGTACGCAACGGGGAATGCCATTCAAGCAGCTGGAAACGCCAGCAGCTCGCCGCTGGGGTTTGGGTTAGGAATGATGCTGCCGCAGATTTTGCAACAGCAAGGGTCGCCAGCCACAGCGGCCAGCGTGTCGCAATCCACTGGGGTGGGAGTTGCAGCTCCGGCCAACCCTACGCACCCGTATCTTGATTTTTCTGCCGCGAAGCCGGCCAGTTCCGAAGACCTTCTGACTCAGTTGCAGCGAATGGCTCAACAGTTTGGCTGGACATTAGAAGAAACCGATAAAAACGTCTATTCCGCGATCATTCCGCTCACGTACTCGCGACGCCAGAAAGTATTTCTCGAATTGGATCGAAAGGACTCGGATGGCAATCGAGTGCTAGGTGTTTGGAGCACCTGCGGAACCATAAATCCTTCGGCGGCCATGACGGTTCTTCGCAACAATGATTCCGTTGTGCATGGAGCCTTTGCGATAAGACGTATGCCGGAAGGGGAGGTGCTGGTCTTGCGTTCCAATCTTTTAGCGGATCTTACCGACCCGGGCGAAATGGCAAAGATTGTTTCCGCAATTGCTTGGCAAGCGGATCAAGTAGAGCAACAACTCTCTGGCGCCATTGACCAGCATTAACCCAAGATTAGCCTTTCGTTTACCCCCTGGCCGACCGCGACGTTTCCACTCAAATTCACTCGTATCGTTGTTCCCAAAATCCATTCGATTCACTTGAGGTTTTCATGTTTAATTGTCGATTTCTATGCTCCTGTTTATTATTCGGATTGTGCATTCCAGCGAGCAACAGTCTTTTATTCGCCGAAGAAACGTCCGGACAATGGAACCAATGGCGAGGCCCCAACAGAGATGGTATCTCGACTGAAAAGGGACTGCTCGAATCCTGGCCAGAACAGGGCCCCGCGGTCGTCTATAGCGTCAAGGGTCTTGGCAGTGGGATGGCCAGCGTTGCGATCGCAAACGGCAAGATACTCACGATGGGCAATAAGGATGGCAACACAAAAGTGATTTGCTTGAATCAAAAAAACGGAGAGGTCGATTGGAGCACGCCGTTTACTCCGGCCAAAGGAGATCCGAATTGCACTCCCACGGTCGACTTAGCGAGTGGCCTGGTTTATGCCTTGTCCAACGACGGGATCTTGGTCTGTTGCAAGCTGGATAGCGGTGCAATCGTTTGGAAAACCAGTTTCACAAAGGACTTCGGGGGCAAGATCGAATCGAGTTGGGGCTATAGCGAATCGCCGCTAGTGGACGGTGACTTACTCATCTGCACGCCCGGGGCTGCGGATGCAATGCTTGTCGCACTCAACAAGAAGACGGGTGATATCGTTTGGAAAGGCATCGCTCCGAAAGGCGACTTGCGAGGAAACGATGGTGCCGGTTACGCTTCGGTCGTGATTTCCAACGCGGCTGGTGTCAAGCAGTACATTCAGTTGATCGGGCACGGGATCGTTAGTTACGATTCTGCAACAGGCGCACTTCTTTGGAACTACGATCGTGTGGCCAACCGAACGGCGAATATCCCAACGCCTATCGCTCGGGACAATTATGTTTTTTGCTCGACTGGCTACGACGATGGGGGGACAGCCCTGTTAGAAATCTCTAAGAATGCAAAATCACTTTCGGCCAAAGAAGTCTATTACAAGACCAATAAGGAGCTACAGAATCATCATGGAGGGATGATCATGATCGGGGATTATGTCTACATGGGGCATGGCCACAACAACGGCTTCCCGGCCTGCATCGAATGGAAGACTGGCAAAAACTTGTGGGAAAAAGCTCGCGGAGCAGGCACCGGTTCTGCCGCGATTGTTGTGGCCGAGAGCAAGCTGTACTTCCGATATCAAGATAGTACGATGGCACTCATTAGTACAACTACCGACAAATACGACTTGATCAGTAAATTCAAATTGCCGACGCACAATAGCGAAAGCTGGCCGCACCCCGTGATCGCCGGCGCCAGGCTTTACATACGGGACCAAGACGAACTGGTCTGCTTCAAAATAGGCAAGTGAAAACTCCTGAGAACCGGCGAGCCGGCGTTGTGTACGATTCACTTTCTCAAGCACGCGAGCAAATTTCGAGGCTTGGTCTATCTAGCAAACGTTAGATCATGACGGGAAAGACGCGGGCATCCAATCGTTAAGACCACTAGCGACCCGCATTGGGGGGTTTTTTCTCGTAGACTTATCAAGACAGGCAGACCGCAAACCCATTTCAAACGATTGAAGGATTTGCGTGGATCTGTTAACTTAATGAAGAGAGTAGATGGGGTTTCGTTGGTGAGTATGCAAGCGGACGACACTTGGCAACTCATAAACCAGAGATAACAGAGTGAACGACACGAAGAAGCTTTTTTTGGTTGACGACAATTCGGCGGTGCTAGCCTCGATGGGCGCGTTGCTGAAGAATGAGGGGTATTCGGTTCAGTGCTTTTCGTGTGGAGCTGAATTCTTCAAGAGGACGGATTTGAATCAGGTTGGGTGCGTCATTTCGGATTTGCAGATGCCCGAAATGGGTGGCGAGGAACTCCAGAAGCGACTCCGCAAATACGAAAGTTCACTGGCGTTGATTATCATATCTGGATATGCCGATGTCTCGTCGACGGTCCAACTAATGGAAAAAGGTGCCGTGACACTTATTCAAAAGCCCTTTGAAACAAACCGATTGCTAATATCCATTGAAAAGGCTTTGCTCCAAAGTCAAGACAACTTTGAGTCTCTGGCCTTGTATCGCGACGCGGTGGAACGACTAGCCCAGGTGGATGAAGAAGAACTGCAAGTTATGCAATGTGCGATCAACGGTATGCCGGTTAAGGCCATCAGCGATGCACTTACGATGAGCAATCGAACCGTCGATCGTCGTCGCCTTTCCGCGTTAACCAAAGCAAAGGCTTCAAGCGTCACCGAGTTCGCCATGCTCCTGGCTAGACTCCATCGGTAAGATGGCCGCTCGGCCTCACCACGATCAATTAAGTCCGGAACGTCATTCTTTGGCGTATGTTCGCCAGTGGTCTGAGTCTTCTTTCTGCCGAAACAAGGATTGTCTAGACAAGAAGGGGTGGCCTGTTTTCCAATGGGGGCATTGGAGACGGCCACCCTTTTCTTGATTGCCGTCGCTAAATTCGTGCAAAGTGCTGTGCATTTCTAGATTACCACGAATTCAGACAAGATTGCCGTTCAAGAACTGTCCTTATGGCGGAACCGATTCTCCATCCAAAACGCAGCGAACAGCCATCGCCAACGAAATGACCGTAAACGGTTTGTGCAGAAAACTTGCCTGGGAGAATTCCAAAATATCTTTGCAGAGATTCTCCTCGCCATATCCGGACAAGAGAAGAACCTTCATGTCGCTAAGGACTGGTCGAAGTCTTTCGAGCATGATTCTGGCCCCCATAACCGGCATGACCACATCGGTTACGATAATGTCAACCTTGTCGGGATGGAGGCGAGCCATTTCGATTGCCGTCTCGCCATTTTCAGCTTCGAGAACGTTGTAGCCATGTGTTTCCAATATATGTCGACTTAGCGAACGAACGGCGGCCTCATCTTCTACGAGCAGGACCGTTTCACAGCCCATCTTTAGCGGCATGTCCTTGAACGAAGGGGCTTGGTCGATTGTCGCGTTCACCGCCGGAATATAGACCCTAAATGTCGTTCCGTGACCTACCTCCGTCTGAAACGCGATGTGGCCGCCACACTGGTTGATAATGCCATACACCGAGGCCAGTCCCAGTCCCGTGCCTTTTCCCGGTTGCTTTGTTGTGAAAAAAGGCTCGAAAATACGGTCTCGGTGGGCCACCGGAATACCGCATCCGTTGTCGGTTACTTGAATACACCGATAGGTCCCGCCAGCCAGATTTGGAAACTGCAATTCAGAAACCTCAACGTTCGAAGTCTCAATGGTGATGCATCCCTGATCCGAAATCGCGTCGCGAGCATTGACAACAAGGTTGACGAGTATTCGATCAATCTGACCGGAATCCATCCTGACTTGACCGACGTTTGGACTCAGTTTTAGTTGCAATTCAAAATTTTCCCCGATGATCCGTTTCAACATCTGTTCTACTCGACGGACTGAATCATTGAGATCAAACAACTTTGGCTCAACGAGTTGCCTACGACAGAAGGTGAGCAAATGCCGCGTCAGTTCGGCGGAACGTTCCCCCGCCTGATGAATCTCGGAAAGAAAACCTCGCCATGGATGATCCGGGCCGGCAGACTTGAGAAGGATATCGGAATAGTTAAGGATGACAGTCAGCAGATTATTGAAATCATGTGCAACGCCTCCTGCCAACTGCCCAACAGCCTCCATTTTTTGAGCATGGCGCATATGCTCTTCGACTTGTTTCGCATGAGTCACATCGCGAAAAACGAGGACGGCGCCTGTCAATTGGCCGCGATCATCCATGATGGGCGCTGCACAATCGTCAATGGGAAACTCATGCCCGTCGCGATGGATAAGGATCGTATGATTTGCAAGCCCTACGACAATCCCTTCGACTAGTACTCTGTCAATAGGGTTTGCAACTGGTAATCGCGTTTCCTCGTTGCAGATATTAAACACCGTGGCTAATGGGCTCCCCTTCGCATCAGCGAGGCTCCAACCGGACAGATTCTCCGCCACTGCATTCATGAATGTCACGCGTCCCAATTGGTCGGTTGCAATGACACCATCCCCAATGCTTGCAAGCGTTGTCGCGTAGCGACGTTCGCTCTCACGTAGTCTCTGTTCCGCTCTGTGCTTATACAGAGCCATTTCAATGACCGTCCGCAATTCTCTCTCATCGAACGGCTTCAGAATGTAGCCAAATGGCTCGGTCACGCGCGCCCGGTCGACGGTAGCCTCATCCGCATGAGCCGTCAGATACACCACCGGCAAGCCAACTTGAGTTCGAATGATTTCTGCCGCTTCAATCCCGTCCATTTCGCTTCGAAGACGGATATCCATGAGTGTGAGTTCGGGACGTTGCTCTTTGGCAATCGCCACCGCTTCTTCGCCCTTGGCTGCAACACCAACCACTTCATAGCCAAGTCGAGTCAGGCGATTCCGCAAGTCGAGCGCAACAACAGCTTCGTCTTCGACAACAAGAATTCGGGCTGCTGTCATGAATTACTTTCTTGGTTGAAACCATTTGAGGGAAAAGTGATGCAAAACCGGGTGCCATTTCCGCGTGATATCGTAACAGATCCCGACAATTGGTGAACAAGGTCATGCACCAGTTGGAGCCCCAGAGATGTCAGTTGTTGCAAATCGATCGACTCGGAAAGGCCAATGCCATCGTCGGATACGATAAGGCTAAGGTGCCCTTCTTCCATCTTCAGGAATTCAATCTGGACTTGCCCAGATCCTCCGTCCGGAAATGCGTACTTAAGCGAATTGCTAACCAGCTCATTGATAATTAGCCCAACGGGAATCGCCCGCTCAAGATCAAGCGATGTATTCGACACATTCAACGTCAAGCGAATCAACGAAGAATCGACACCAAAGGAACGAAACAAATGGCGGCACAACGAACTCAAGTACTCAGACAAATCGATTCGGCCTAAGTCGCCGGTGTACAGTGTTTCGTGGACCAGTGCCATCGATCGCACGCGGTTTTGACTTTCTCGCAGTCCATCGAAAACAACCCCGTCATTCACCTTGTCAGCCTGAAGGTTCAGGAGGCTACTCACAATTTGCAGATTGTTTTTGACGCGATGATGAATCTCCTTCAGCATAGCCTCTTTTTCACGCAGTGCCGCCCGCACGCGTTCTTCGGACAAGCGTGACTCACTGATATCCTGAATGAACCCATCGATGAATTGAAGTGTCCCATCTTTCGCATAGACTCCGGTTGCTCTTTCTTGAACCCATCGCATTTTTCCGGTTTTGTCTACAATGCGATAAGTATTGGAATAGTGGACTCGAGCCTCAAGTGCTTTTTGGCATTTACTCCACAGCCAATCCCGATCCTCGGCATGAATAAGATCTGAATAGTCAACGAGCCTGTTGTGCTCCAGTTCGTCACTCTGATAACCGGTCACGGCTTCGCAACCGGAACTGACATAAATCATGGTCCAAGGGATGTCGTTCTGACATCGGTAGGCCATACCTGGAAGATTACCCACCAAGGTTTCTAATCGTATTTTACTTTCCTGTAGCGAATTGAGTAATTGGTGGCGCTCGACTGCGAGCACAGTCAGTTGGGCCGAACGTTCCACCGCTGACAGTTCTGATTCGGTCGGACAACGCGGCGCCAGATAGTACATGGCAAACGTTCCAAGAACTTGTCCTACGGAAGAGATCATGGGAATGGACCAACAAGCCTTGAGCCCATTTTGCATTGCTAGGTCACGGTATTCGTCCCAAAGAGGATCTGTTCCGATGTCGGAAGTAATTACACACTTTTTCGTAAAAGCCGCTGTGCCACAGGACCCAGCCAATGGACCTATCGGCAACTTGTCGATGGCTTGGCAGTACAACTCAGGTAGACTCGGCGCGGCAGCGTGGCGAAGGTGCATGCCATCCATGTCAAGCAAAAGGATAGAACACTGCATCCCAGGATTAAACCGCTCGGCGCTTAAGGCTATCTCGCTCAAAATTCGTTCGATTGGATCGCCACTGGTGAGTAATTCGAGCAGCATACGCTCATTCGCTTTGCGCAGCTCTCGCTCCTTTCGTTCCGTGATATCACGGCAATTAACAACCATTCCCGCTAGGGCTGGAACATCGAGCAGATTGATTCCTACGGCTTCTAGAGTTCTCCATTTACCATCCTTGTGCTGGACTCGGATTTCAGATCTGAATTCGGAGCCCGGTTTTTCAATGACAGCTTCGGCTTCTTTTTTCTTCGGCTCGCGGTCCGCTTGGGAGACATAAAACAGGTTATTCCGACCAATCATTTCTTCGGGCTCGTATCCCATCACTTCGCGACAAGCTGGGTTGACGAATTGTATCGTGCCGGTACGGTCAAAGATCACAATCAGGTCGTGCGATCTTTCCACAATTGCCTGAAATCGCTGTTGCGTTATCCTGACCTGTTCCTCAAGCTTTCTGCGTTCGGTCACATCGTTAGCCAAAACCACTTCAGCGAGCCGATCATCGAATTGAATCGGATGTGAGGTAATCTCAACCTCTATCGTTTCTCCGCACTTGGTTCGATGGCGCCATATTCCCGCTCGATCCAATTCACTTGAGACCTTAAAAACATTTTCCATCAACTTCGGAATGTCTTCCAACGGGCGGATTTCCGCGATCGTCATTGCTAGGAATTCCTCTCGACTATATCCATAATGCTGTATCGCCGCATTGTTGACCGCTAGGAAACGCAAGGTCTTGAGATCGTAAACCCACATCGGGTGCGGATTGCTCTTGAACATCTCCCGATAACGCAATTCGCTGGCCTTAAGCGCGTCCTCCGCCCACTTGCGTTCTGTGATATCGGAGACGATTCCATCTAGTCGGATTGGTACGCCTGCCTTGTCGTGTATATGTCTCCCGCAGTCATAAACCCACCGTACCGATCCATCCGGACGCAAAATTCGATACTCTTGTTCAAATGCTCCGGTTGTTTGGAGAAGAGCGAAAGCCACTTCCACCGTCGGCCGGTCCTCGGGATGTATGGCCTTCAGCCAATGCATCGGATCGCGTTTGAATTCCGCAGCCGACAAACCATAAATCACTTGGCAGTGATCGCTAATGAAGAGAATTGCATCGCCATTAATAGTCGCAGAATAGACGACCACCTGTACTGACTGAAGGATTCCATCGATTCGATCGCGACTCTCCTGAACCGACAATTCTGCACGTTTGCGAGCGGTGACATCGGTAAAGGTCACGACGAGTCCCATAACCACCGAACCTTCAAGCACCGGAGTCACGCGGCCTTCTAATTCATCCAGTTCCGTCCCGTCAAAACAGTATTGAATATCAAATTGTCCTAGACTTCGTCCCTGCCAAACTTCAGCCAAACACTTTTCAATTGTTGCCTTGTCCACAGGCCGAACTAGGTCTGGAAGTGGCGTTCCGATAATCCCAAGAGATTGGACTTGAGGCGGAATTCGATTGATGAACTCAACCCTGTTCGCGCGATCGAGCAACAGGATGTGGTCAGGCGAGTTATCGCAGATCGCCATGTTTTGCGACAATTTGGATCGAAGCTGAATTTGACTGCCAATCCAATTGGCCATCAGGGTCAGCAAATCGTCATCGAACTTGCTGAACGCAGCGGATCGAGGCTTGCTGCCGACGAAGCGAAGTTCACCGCATCGCATCGCCGAGAATCGGATCTCGGTTCCAAGCAACGTTTTCACAGTAGAATTTTGCGCAGGAACAGAAGCGGATGCAATCGACCTCGGCGTTTTCCATTCTTGAATCGTCTGGCTGACTTCCCCTGTCATTCGCAAGACAGTCCCGTGCTCAAGTTGGAAATGGGAACAACCCAGTTCTAAAATGCGCTGCAACTGCTGTTCAAATGACAAGTCATTTGCCGATGTCGTCTCAAGCAACATCCTAATCGCAACCTCGAATCGATGCTGCTGCGTGATATCTCGCTGGGAGCCCCAAATGCGAATCAGTTGCCCGTTCTCCACGGTTCCGAGGCAGTCATTGGAAAACACAACTCGATTGCCTAGCCGATCGAACTCCTCAGATACGGCATCTACGATTCGATAGCCATTTTGAACCATTAAACGCAAGAAGGAATTGTTGGCTTCATTGTCATGGGTCTTGTACAAATCAATGGCTCGCAGACCGACCATTTGCTCGCCCACTTCGAAGCCATACATGCGAGCTTGCGCGTCATTCGCAATGGCAATGACCCCATCCGTTGCCATACGCGCAATCTGTTCCTCGATCGGTAAGTCAATCGGAATTGGACGTTCAAATTCGTATAGGTAGTGGCCCGTGCTGCTGTTTTCAATAAAACCACGATGGCGTTCCTCGCTCCTTCGAATCGTGTCCTCCGCCTTCTTTCGGTTGGTAACGTCCAATGTTACCGCGAGTTGCCCAAGAATCTCTCCGTCTCCATCTCGGTAGGGTACAGCATGGGTCTCAAGCCAACGCCGACTCCCTTTTAGGCTTGTGATCGGAAATTCGCAACGACCGGCTCCACCGGCAAGTACATTCGCATGCAGTTCGCGAAAAGTATCGCGATACTCTTCGTCGATCAAGACCTCTAAGAATGCCCCCCGCACCTGTTCGATTGAATCCGCCTCAACCATGGCAAGACCAGCTGGGTTCATTTCCACAAGTCGGCCATCCGGCGAAACGATTTTGACGCATTCTGGCTCAAGCTCTAGTATGGTCCTCAGCCTGGCCTCACTCAATTTGAGTAAATGGTCGGCTTCCCTTTTTTCCGTGATATCTCTTTGAATACCAAGGAACCCAATTTCTTTTCCAAGTCCATCACCGATGGAAGAAATCAACAACCCGTTCCAGAATGACGTTCCATCTTTGCGATAGTTCAGAATGGCACCATCAAAGTGGCCACCACCTTGCAGGACCTTATCCAATTTCTCCAAGGTCTTGGGGTCCGTTTTTTCACCTTGAAGAATCATGCAATCGAACCCAAGTAACTCTTCTTGCGTGTATTGCGTGAGTCGAGTGAAGCCCTCATTGACATATGTGATGCGACGGTTTTGATCCGCCAAAAGAAAGCCTAATGAGGCCTCTCGAAGTCCAGCTTCTAGAATTCTGTTGGTATTGACAGCGTGCAACTGAGCAGAATGCAAAACGGCAATCAGCCAGCCTAGCGTCGATGTCGTAGCCATGTAGAGCCACAACATCAAGATCTGGTGGGATACCTCTTGACGATAAAAAGGTCCGGACTGGTTGGAAACGCCGTAGGCCGCACCGACCGAAATCAGAATGATAGCGAGTGATGTCCCGGGCGTTCCGAACCGCAATGTTGCCCAAGCAATCAATGGCAACGGCAGAAAAGCTAATGCCCATGCTGGCTCTTTGTCATTGGTGTTCCATACGAACACCGCCACCGTGAATAGGGTGCACAAAATCAGCCAGCAACCAAATTCCGGTAAGCGTACCTTGATCGCTTCAAATTCCTTCCGGCTTGCAGTCAACAGTAACGGTGCAACGGCGATCACCCCCATCGAATCTCCAGCCCACCAACAAAACCATGCTCTTAAGTAGAACTCGTCTAAGCTTGAAAAATAAGCGAGAACGGCAACGCCATTGGTCGCCGACACGAGCATGCCTAGATGAGCAGCAATCACCAGCCAGGCAATATCTCGATGTCGTTCGAACTTTGGATTGAACTTGAACTGATGCAAGAAGAAGGTCGTCAGAAGAGGCCCAAGTGTATTACCTAGGGTGATTCCAACAGAAGGCAGAAATCGGGTTCCGACCGATAGGTTCACCAATATAGAACCAATGCAGACCGCTGGCCAATATCGATAGCCAAAACGATGAAAGTAAGCTACCGCGATTCCCGTCGGCATCCACAAGAGCGTCACGTTCGTACCAACCGCTGGCATTAACAATCCAACGAATCCAGCCAAGAAGTACGCGAATGCCAGACTAAGAAACAGGATCCAGAATTTTAGCATGAACTTATACCCGAAGGGAGGCATCCGATTCTTCGTTGGCAATCACGAGAAAAAAAACGTATCATCGCTTTGGCCAGCTAGAATCGTGGTTTCCGGCTGTATTGTAGTAGACGACGCCGGTTTCGATAACTAACCAAATGGAAATCATTTTCGACCGCTATACTAACAAAAACCAGATGCAGCCAATCACCTACGCTTTTCGGAGATCTTAGCATGTCACTTACCGACACCTACCGCCATTCGATTACGCGTTTCGTTGGGATTGCAATTGTGTTTACAATCCTTTCGCACTCGGTCGCGATCGCCCAAATCGATTCCGAATGGCCGTGCGATTCACTGTGGAATATCCAGAGCGATGATCGGGTGGTGGTTCTCACGTTTGACGATTCGGCCAACCAGGCAAAGACCATCCACTCTTGTTACCGTCTGCAGGAGACGCCAAACCCAAGTGGGAATTGGACGACTTCATCGAAGCAGCCAAACAAGCGCAAGGCAATCGCATTGCCATCCTTCAGTTCCATGGCGTCCCCGATACGGCACACGACTGGGTGAGTACGGCAACGGAAAAGTTCGACGCGTACATGCGCTATCTGGCAGTGGAGAAGTATCGAGTGGTTGCCTTGCGAGATCTGCTCGAAATAGTGCCGCTAACGGATCCACCTCAAGACCCGATGGCGATCCTTCGAGCCCGTCAGAGCATCCGGTGAAGCAACGGATCCGGCGTAGTCGCTCGTGTCGTTCGTAAAGTGTTAAGTGCCGCTGGCGGGACTCGAACCCGCACGGGGTTTCCCCCAGCAGATTTTAAATCTGCTGCGTCTGCCATTTCGCCACAGCGACATCGTGAATCCAGAATGTATCTCAATGACCTTTCCAAGGGTAGTGGCTAACCGAAGCTGCAAAACATTTCAACGACAACAATTCTGGTTATTTTCCATTTCTGGGGTCATGGGGGCTTGTTTTTGCTGCTGCAACTTTGTTTGATTGAATTAGCGGTTGGCATTGAATTCCCTTTGCCAATTTCAGCGTCACGGTTTTTTTAGTCCGAGGGAGGTTAATTTCCTTATGGCAACGATTCCGATGTGCACTCAATCCTCTTTGGATTGTTTGCCAACGGTACGTGAAGCCAGTAAATCGTGCGATGCTTCTTCATTGCATCGCATTGCCGAGGTTAGAACTCAGCAAGGCTTGTCCTTGCGAGCAATTTCCAGAAGGTCCGGGGTCGATGTTCAGGATTTGAAGCAACAGGAGTTGCCGGATTCGAATTTGACCTTGATTGACTTGGCCCGTTGGGCCAGGGCGCTGGAAGTTCCTATCGAAAATCTCATCGTAGATCACGACAGCGAACTTTCGGATCCCGTTCAATCGAGAGCGGCAATGGTGAAAGTGATGAAGACAGTAGTCGCGCTGACTGAGGTTGCGGCTTCACCCAGAGTGGCACGTTTGACAACGATGCTACGAGAGCAACTAATCGAGCTGATGCCTGAGCTAGCCGAAATCGGCGGTTGGCCCAACTTTGGCAGTCGTCGTCCATCCGACCAACAAGGGCGAATTGGCGAGAACCCGATTGATGTACAAAGTCTTCGACTTGATTAATCAAGATCTGACTTTGCGGATGCGAGTTTGACAATCGTTTCGAAAAGCTATTCTAAGATTTTTTTACTAGACACCTGAAATCGAAACTATTATCGGAGACGGCCAGCCAAAAGCTGGCCGTTTTCATTAATCGATCCAACGTTTGGTTAGATCCCCATAGGCATCAATTCGCCTGTCGCGCAGGAACGGCCAATGCGTTCGTTGCGTATCGATTTGATTGAGATTGCATTCCACAATGACAATTTCTTCATCTGTGTGGGTGGCGCGGTGCAAAAGGTTGCCAGCGGGATCGAATACGAAGGACGCCCCCCAGAATTCAATTGAGCTCTCGACGCCTACCCGGTTAGCCGCCCCCACAAACAATCCGTTGGCGATTGCATGGGACCTCATCATGGTTTCCCAGGCTTCATGTTGGCTTCGTCCGTAGAGTGGTTTGTCAGCAACGCTCCAGCCGATAGCAGTTGGGTAAAGTAGAATCTCTGCACCCCGCAACGCAAAAAGTCGGGCGGCCTCGGGGTACCACTGATCCCAACAAACACCGACGCCAATGACACCCAAACTGGTTTTGGCCACCGTGAAACCCGTATCACCCGGAGCAAAGTAAAACTTTTCGTAGTAGAGAGGATCATCAGGAATGTGCATTTTTCGATAGAAACCGACTTGGGCACCATCGGTATCGAAGACAATCGCCGTGTTGTGATACAGACCGTGAGTTCGGCGTTCGAAAATAGAACCGGTCACCACAACAGAGCATTCCTTGGCGATGTCGCTTAGCGCTCTGCTGGTTGGTCCTGGGATCGGCTCGGCCCATTGAAATCGATCATGGTCCTCGCTTTGACAAGGATAGGGAGCATTGAACAACTCCTGCAGGCAGACGATGTTGGCCCCGAGCGACGCGGCTTGGCGCACACGAGTTAGGGCTTTCGCTAGGTTTTGCTCTTGGCTCTCGCTGCAAGTCATTTGCACGGTAGCCAGACGAACAATGCGATCCTTTGCAGCAGCCATTACCTTTTCCTCCTATAAACCTATAAACGGTCGATGAAAAAACTGTAAATCATTGTCGCCTTTTGCTCCGCAAAAGCGCGTTTACTAGGCGCGCTTTCGATGGGCGAAAGGGGACAACACGAAAATTACAACCTCGCTCAAACGTGTTTGCCCAGACGCTCAGCGAGTCGTTTTAAGGTTTGGCTTGCGTCACCCTCGGCAAGCTTTGCGTGGATCAGATGAAGCTGTGATTTATCTGCCCATGCAGCATTGAGAGCCGCATCAAATTCCAACTCATCGGTTACGAGATAACCTCGTCCTCCGCCATAAACCTCTGGAAGTTTCGAGTAATTCCATACCGCTATTTCGTTGTACTTCCAGGTACCGGCTTGCAAAAACCGTTCTGTGCCATACCCGTGATTATCGAGAACGATGATGATGGGTGAGAATCCCATGCGAATCAGCGATGACATTTCTTGGCCAGTCATTTGAAATGCTCCGTCGCCGACAATTACGAGCACGCGATCGTTGGGTTTGGCAACACAAGCACCGAGGGCCGCAGGAACCGAAAAGCCCATCGAGGTGTAATAGGCGGGTGACAAGAAGTCGGTTCGTTCGTGGATCACCAATTCCGAAGAGGCGAAAAGCGCATCACCGATATCCGCAATGACAATGGTCTGAGCATCGATTTGACCGTTGATTCTTGAGATAACGCGACTGATTTCAAGCATCCTGCCCGCTTCCGGCTGAAAGTTTCCAGGGTGCTTTTGGCGGAGTATGTCCGGAATGACACGGCAGGCTGGTTGCGCGTTGGCTGTGATCAATCGATCCAAAAAGTCGGCTAGCGGAACATTGGGATAGTGATGATACGAAATCTGCAATTGCTCACTGGTGGCGTAGACGCAATTCTTGACATCCAATTGGGCCGTATAGATGCCTAGGTTGATGTCCGTCATGAATGCTCCGAGCAGTAACACGCAATCGCTATCTTCGACGTATTGTGTTACCTCCTCGCGTCCCATCGCCCCCTCATAGAGCCCAACGTACAAAGGGTGCGTCTCGTCAACGACGCTTTTTCCAAGTATCGTCGCGGCAATAGGGATCCTGGCCTGTTCCGCCAACTTCATGACTTGGTCCTGCAAGCCGAATCGGTGGATTTCAACACCGGCAATGATGATCGGTCGCTTGGCTTGATTGATTCGATCAACTGCTTCTTTGACGGCTTCATCCAGCGCCTGGGAATCAAATTGGGTATTTGGGCGACGGAATGCATGAGCCATAGGCGGTATGACATCGACCATATCCCGCGGCAACTCAATGTAGACCGGACGTTTGAATCGATGGCATGCGTCCAGCACTCGATCGATTTCACTGAATGCGGTCACCGGGTCCACCAATTCCGTGGCTGCGATGCAAAGTTTTTCAAAGACTTCGAGCTGGGTGCTAAAATCACGCACTTTATGATGCAGCAACGGATTGTTGACCCGCTCGTTCAAACCGGGAGCACCGCTAAGCAACACCACGGGCGATTTTTCGGCAAAAGCACCCGCAACGCTATTGCAAACCGAAAGACCTCCGACGCAATAGGTTACGCAAAGTGCGCCCATCCCTCGAATTCTTGCGTAGGCATCGGCCGCAAAACCTGCGCAATCCTCGCGAGTGCAGCCGACCACGTTGATCGGGCTCTTTTCCAACATGCTGTAAAAGTTCAGGATATAGTCGCCTGGAATACCAAAACAGTCCCGGATTCCGTAGTCCTGCAGGCGATTGATCAGGTATTGCCCTATCGATACGTCCAATTGGCTGGGGCGTTGGCTAATTGTGCTGCGACTGTCAGTCTTTTTACCGATGGAGCTAAGCGCGTGGCTCATTAGGATGTCCGTTTGGTGAATTGCGCCGAAGAGATTTTACAGAGGATTAGGACATTGTATGCGGCAACGCAAGTCTATGGGTGTCGCGTCCGGTACAACCGCTACAAACGAGACAGTTTCCGCTCTGCGGTGGTCGTGCCTACGCTCGCATTCGCGCTTCGACCAAAAGCCAAAGCTAGGGTCTTTGGCAGGTATTTCAACGCTCCCGCACTTTTTTTCCATCCGCTCGCCAATGGACTAGCACCTGAAATGTCGAAGCTCAATCACGCACCAATTAGATTAGCAGACCTCTCTGAACCTCCAAGCGTTCCGCGTGCTTGTGACCGACCTTGCGCTGAAGTTGGTTCGCCCATTGCGAAACACCATTCCACGATTTTTGAGGAGCTGGCCGAAATGCGAGCTCATTTCGCGAGCGAATCGGATCAAAGTGTCGCATTGCTGAAACCGGTCACTATCGATGACCTGAATGATCTCCTGGAATCTGATTCCGAAGCTGCCGACAACTTTGACGAAGTACTTTCACTTCCATGCGGCCTCCAGCCTCCGAGGACAACTCGAGTGTGGGGGTTGGACTACCATGCCGTCGATATGGAACAGACGCTCGACTATTTGGAGCAAGTCATTTGCCGGCGTCAGCCAAGCTATGCGGTTACTGCTAATTTGAATTACGCAATGCTCTGTGCAAAAAATCCACGGTTGGCTGCGTTCACTAAGGATTCAGTTTTGACCTTGTGCGATGGAATGCCAATCCTTTGGCGAAGCAAATTCAATAAAACGAAGCTACCTGAACGCGTGGCGGGTTCCGATTTGATTTATCGATTGACCCAACGATGTGCTGACAAGAAGCTACGAGTCTATTTTTACGGTGCATCCGAAGGGATCGCTGAAAAAGCGGCCGAGACACTAAAGGCTCTCTACCCGGGGCTGTTGGTCGCAGGGGTCCAATGCCCACCGTTTCGAGCGTGCAGTTCCGAGGGAATTCGAAGCCAAATCGCCGGCATCAAACAAGCCAAACCCGACCTGCTTTTGGTTGCACTGGGACAACCAAAGGGGGAGTACTGGATCGAGGATCATCTCGAGGAGCTTGGTATCCCACTCACGATTCAGTTGGGTGCGTCGTTTGATTTCGTGGCGGGCAATGCGGTTCGAGCCCCCAAACTTCTACAGAAAGCAGGTATGGAATGGCTCTATCGAACTCTGAAGGATCCGAAGAGATTAGCCCCTCGGTACCTAGCTAATTTTTTGTTTTTGGTCAAAGCTGTCCGCCAGGAACTAATCGAAAAACTGTCTTAGGCGAGTGGGACATCTGTTCAACAGTTATGGTAAACATCTGTCGAGTCAACTCGGAGTAGTCTCTGGGACATTGCCTAAAGCTGTGTCCAACGTTCACCGCAACAATTCCATGGCTTGCCTTCGCAGGTTTTTGATCGTGACCTGCAGCTTAGATGCGCTCTCAACATCGCCGCGTCGCACGCATTCGAGGAAGTCCTTTTCGAGTAGCCTTGCCGCGGCCAATATGGACTCGACGGCATGCCAACGTGCGTTGCTGATCGAGTCGATCGCAGAATCTTTTGGAATCTGCGCACTGGCCCGCCCCAGGGCTTGACCATTGTTATCGGAATGGACACCTTGTAGGACGATTCTCTGAATCTCCTGATAAAGTGGATCGTTTTTGGTTTCGTCCGAAAGTCCTTGCGGCAAGGTTCCGGCTTGCGGTAACGTTCCAATTGGATTTGGCTCAATTATTTCTACCGGGAGTTGTTGGCCAAAACTTGCTCCAACCACATAGAGAATGCAAACGCAAAGGATGCCGACGCAAAGTCTTGATACCGAAAGGCTCCCCCCGATTCTTTGAAAATTCATCTATTCACTCCCTCGATTGAATTGTCATCCGATCTTGACGCCGCTGAATTCTCGCCAATTCAGCTGCGATTGCCAAGCAAGAATGGTCGGAGAAAAGCGGATTGCATCAAAAGTAGTTGGATCGGAATCAGCGGCTGGCTTTTGAGAGGTGCCATCGTTCTCCAACATTCTGATGTCCTTTTTTTCGATTTCGCAATTTATTCTGGGTGCTGCCCAAGGTATAACAGAACGTGTCACTATTGCATCTTTCGCTTGGGGCCGAGCATGAATCGTTGCCGATTTGTTTGTCTGAATTCGCTTGGGTTGCTGTTTCTTGTTGTGGTGACGGCTTTGTCCGGCTTATCTAAAGCGAGTGCACAGAATAAGCGAACCGTGCTGGATACCGTACGAGCGATGGATGCCCCATTGGAAAAAGATTTGGAATGGGTAACGGCCTTTCTCGAGGAAAGAGTGGCTGAGAACAGCAACGACTCGTTGGCAAACTGCGTTCTTGCGATTACTCAGTTTCGATCGCGGGAATTCGAAAACGCACTTAAGTCGATAGAGCGATCGAACGCAGGAGATACCGCCAAGGCAACGCGAGCAACAAATGGAAAATTTCAGTTGCTTTGCTCGATCAATTTGGAGGACGGAGCAAGCGCGACGAAGCTGTTTCAAGATTTGTTGAACGCTTGTCAAAGGGAGTCTACGCCGATTGAATTGAGAAAATCCTTCTGTGAATGGATGGGCGAAATCATCGGTGGTCTCGATTCTCCTGAAGCTGAGTCGCCGATTGAGCTGGAGCTGCTGGCAAAAGCCAGAAAGTCGCTCCTCGGAATCGCAGAAATAAAACTCAGCCATGCATTTGAAAACCAATACTCGCGATCCCACGCTAGAGCAGCTGAAATCAAAAAGATGCTTCGTCGGTACGAAGAACTCGGAGATGCCGGTATGCGGGATTTGGAACGGACCATGTCCGAAGAATTGGAGAGGCTGGAACAAATACTCGCGGCGGCCGTTAAGGAATCTCGAGAGTTGTCCGCTGAGAATCAGGCAAATGCAAAAAGCTTACGACTCGAATTGGCTGGCATTCGAGAACAAATCCGTAGAAAGGAAGTAGCATTTGCAAACAACGGTCCAGGAATGCCTGCACCGGTGTTTCCTCCTCCAGGTCCACCCATACCCCCTAGTCGCAACTCCATTTACGTGGATCCGTTGCGAATTAGGTTCATAACGGAAACGGTCAACAATCAACAGGTCACACGTCAGATTCAAGAGCGCCGCGACTATCGCGACATCGAAGCGGAACGAGATTCCATCTTCCAAAACCAATTGGGTTTTTATCAAACGCAATTGAACAGCTATAACGTTCAGTTGTCGTTGTACAGCCAGTACCAAAAGAATTTGACGGAGTGGAAGCGGAGCGAAGAACAACGTCGCAAGCAGTTGACCAATGAGCGCAAGGAATTGGAAGATCAGATTGCGCAGATCAAGATAAAGTTAGATGAAATAGACGACACCAAAAAAGATAACGCTGGCGGGAACGCGGATCTACGCAAATCGGTTATGCAACTCAAGGCAGAACTCGAGATCGTACATTTGGTGTTAAATGCCGCCAAGACTGGCAAACCGCACCTTGCGCTTCGCCCCGTTTCGATTGACCCTTGGTTGATTACCGAAGAAAAGAATAGGCTACTAAAACTCTTTGCGAACAAGGCATAGAGCTTAGTGTCTGGCTCTTGGATACGAGCCCAAGAAATCCAGTCTTAGGGCTGTTTTCGAGAGTGAATTCAAAGCGGCACGGACATTGGATTGCGATTCGTGTCCCTCTAACTCCACGAAAAAGAAGTACTCGTTGGATTTGCCCGGCACAGGAAAGGACTCGATCCAAGTCAAGTTCAAGCCGTTGTCTCGAAACAAGACCATGACATTCGCCAACGCGCCTGGTTGGTGAGGGACTTGAAACATGAGCGAGGTTTTGTCGTCGCCGGTGGCAGGCACTTTTTCATCGCCGATAATTACGAACCTCGTGACGTTGTCCTTATTGTCTTCGATGGACTCTGCGACGATGTCCAAGCCATGATGAATACCCGCTTCGCGCGATGCCACGGCGGCCGCGTTGGAGGTCGTCGCTGCGATTTTGGCCGCTACCGACGTGCTCGCCACTTCAACCCAGCGAGCGTCGGGCAGGTGATTGTTAAGCCACCCACGACATTGCGATAACGCTTGTGGCTTGCTGTAAACTTCGCGAATGTCCTTGCGATTGCAATGGGCGAGCAGATTGTGGTGGATCGGCAAAAGAATCTCGCCGCAAATTCGAATCGGATTGCGAATGAACATGGTCAATGTATCCACGATGCGACCGTCGGTGGAGTTTTCGATCGGAACGACTCCATAGGTGGAATGCGCATTTGCGATTTCCTCGAAGACAGCCCCGATGGTGTTGACAGCCTGCAAGCCATCGATGTCGCCAAAGTACTTGGCCGCTGCGGAATAGGAGTAGGAAAACTCCGGCCCAAGGTACGCAATCGAGTCGCGGCGAATGGCGGTCTGGTAGGTCAACCCCGCAACAAAACGCTGAAGACGCTCGTCAAAATCGTCCACTTCGGCATCGCCGTTTACCGTTTGAGCGGTCCGTAGAGTCATGAATTCAAGTTCGTTTTTCGTTGCTTGATCCTTCCACTGGGAAAGAATCCGACAACGGTTTTTCGCCAACGACTGTATCTGAGAGTCGATTTCCTTCAATTTGTCGAGCAATTGTGAACTCATGTGCTTGGAGTGTTGTGAGCGGATTTGTTCTGTCAATTTGGCGTTCAATCGCACGGGAATTCCTTGCACGCCTGCCTTATGAAAATACCGACTTAGCCGCAAACCTTTTACTGGAAATGACTTGCGGTCAATACATTCGAGTTCGCCAGGTTCGTTGGCACAACAGTTGCATTAAGGGGCCGCATGGTCCGGCAAGACTATTAAAAGCCTTTGGATTCGTAATCGCAAACCACATTTTCACCTCATAACTCAGAGGAATAATTCATGGCAACAGGCGAAAAAATTATTGGTATCGACTTAGTAACGACCAACTCGTTTGTGGCTGTGATGGAAGGGACGGAAGTCAAGGTGATTCCGAACGCCGAAGGGAATCGTTTGACTCCTAGCGTCGTTGCTTTCACGGACAAGAGCGAAGCGATTGTCGGCGAACCAGCCCGTCGTCAGTCTGTTACCAATCCAAGACGCACAATTTACTCCGTCAAGCGTTTCATGGGGCGTCGTCACTCCGAAGTCGAATCCGAAGAAAAGATCGTTCCGTATCAAGTCGTTGGTGGAGCCAACGAATACGTCAAAGTTCAAATTGGAGATCAGCAGTTTACTCCGCAAGAAATTTCAGCCAAGGTGCTCCGCAAGCTGAAGGAAGCTGCCGAGTCTTACCTTGGACATCGTGTCAGCAAGGCGGTTATCACCGTACCTGCTTATTTCAATGACGCACAGCGGCAAGCAACCAAAGATGCGGGGCAGATCGCTGGCCTCGAAGTAGCTCGTATCATCAACGAGCCAACCGCCGCGGCGCTCGCTTATGGATTGGACAAGACCAAAGACCAAAAGATCATTGTGTTTGACTTGGGCGGCGGTACGTTCGACGTATCGGTCCTCGAAGTTGCAATGAGCAATGACGACGAGAACAACAGCAAAGTTTTTGAAGTCATCAGCACGAGCGGCGATACGCATTTGGGAGGTGACGACTTTGACCAAGCGCTTGTCAATCACGTTGCTAACCAATTCCTGAAAGACAACGGCCTGGATCTTCGCAAAGAACCGATGTCGTTGCAACGATTGCAAGAAGCCTGCGAAAAAGCTAAGAAGGAACTCAGTAGCCTACCGCAAACGGATATCAATTTGCCGTTCATCACGGCGGATGCCACCGGACCAAAACACCTGCAGATGACGATCACACGCAGCACCTTCGAAGGGCTGGTGGATGATTTGATTGAACGCTGCCGCAAGCCGGTGCTACAAGCTCTTCAAGACGCCAAAATGAAGCCGTCCGATATCGATGAGATCGTTTTGGTCGGTGGATCGACTCGTGTTCCCAAGGTGCGTCAAATCGTAAAGGACATCTTCGGAAAGGAACCGCATCAAGGGGTAAATCCCGATGAAGTGGTGGCGGTAGGCGCGGCTATCCAAGGCGCTGTTCTATCCGGCGACCGACGTGACGTTTTGTTGCTGGATGTGACTCCGCTGACACTCGGAATCGAAACCGAGGGTGGAGTCTTGACAGCCCTCATCGAACGCAACACGACGATTCCTGTCGAAAAGAAGCAAACGTTTTCAACCGCAGCAGACGGACAGACCGCTGTCACCGTCAGTGTGTATCAAGGGGAACGCAAGATGGCTCAGCAAAATCGATTGCTGGACCAGTTCAATTTAGAGGGAATTGACGCGCAGGCTCGTGGCGTTCCGCAAATCGAAGTCAAGTTCGATATCGACCAAAACGGTATTCTCAATGTATCGGCCAAGGACCTCAAGTCAGGGAAACAATCGAGCGTCAAGATTGAGCAGTCGAGCGGATTGAGCAAAGATGAAATCGAGCGAATGCGACGGGATGCGGAATCGCATGCTGACGAAGATAGAAAATTCGTCGAGACTGCTGAGGCCAAGAACAGAGCGGAAAACACCATTCATAGTCTCGAAAAAGCCATGAAGGAACAAGGCGAGAAGCTTAGTGCTTCGGATCGTGAACCGCTCGAGCAAGCCATCAAGAAAGCCCGAGATGCGATCCTAACCAACGATTCCGCGGCGATTAAAGCTGCAACGATGGAATTGGACCAATCGGCTCAAGCGTTCCGCTCCACTTTAGGTGCTCAATCCGGGCCGGCTCCGGCGGGTGAGCCAGAAAAGAGCCCAAGCGACGACGATGCGATCGACGCGGAGTTTGAAGTCAAGAAGTAAGTCAACCCTTCGCAAAAACGACATAGCCGACAAAAAACAAAGTAGTAGGCACATTCCATGTGCCGTCCACCTAGAACCGCAGTAAATGCTGGCGGGCGGACGGCACGACGGAGCGTGCCTCTACTTTCTTCGGCTGTGTCAAACACGGGGATTCTGAGCGTAAGCGAGTAACTTTGAGATTGACCTCGCTTACGCTTTGGCGATTCTGGTGAGAATAAGCCACTTTGCCCCCCCTTATTCAGGGATAATAAGTGACAATGTGGGTGTGACGGTGGTAAACTGGGGTCGAAAAGCGCCGTCCGCAAGTCGGCGAAATACTTTGTATTCGAACTCGCCACTATTGTGGACTTTGCATGAATACCCCGCCCAACGGACCAATTCATTGTTTGTCCGATTCATCCTTTGATGTAACCCGGGATCTATCGTCGGATTTAGATTCGCAGGATGGCTTTGTGGGCCAGGGCTTTACCGACCTACCCGTGCTCGAGCGGATTGGACGCTTTGCCATTCTAGAGCCGATTGCGCGAGGTGGTATGGGGATCATCCTAAGGGCTTGGGACGAATTGTTTGAACGGAACGTCGCCATAAAATTACTTCTGAATTCCGGTGAAGATGGGGTTCTAGCCCAACGATTCACATTCGAGGCTTGCATAACCGCTCGGTTGCAGCATCCGGGTATCGTGCCGGTTTATGAAATGGGTGTGACAGCAAACCAACTTCCCTTTTTTGCCATGAAACTCATCGAAGGAAGAAGCTTGCAGTCCTTGCTCCAGGAGAATCTACAGAATACCACCAAACATTTGAAGATCTTCGAAGCCGTTTGTCATACACTGGCCTACTGTCATTCGCGAAGAATCATTCATCTGGACATCAAGCCAAATAATGTCATGGTTGGAGAGTTTGGTGAGGCCCATTTGATGGACTGGGGGCTAGCTCGAGTTTGCCAAGATGAAATAAGTGGCAACCCGGTCAGTTTTTCGGACGAAACGGTTGGTGGATTCCCGTCTCGAATTCAAGGGACCCCAGCCTACATGTCCCCGGAGCAGGCCAAAGGAGAAACAGTCAGTGCTCGCTCGGATGTATTTGGTTTGGGGGCGATGTTGTGCGAGATCCTGACCGGAAGCCCCCCCTACGCCGGTAAAGGTTTGAAAAGCACTTACTTGATGGCTGCTAAAGGGGAACTATCGCCGGCCCTTGCTGAAATGAAGTCCAAGAATTTGAACCTACCGATGGTTCGCCTGGCCGAACAATGCTTGGCACCTAACCCGGAGGCGAGACCGGAAAACGCTCAAGCGGTCGCAAATACAGTTACCGCTTATTTAGAGGCTATGTTCTCTGAAGGCATCAAAGACTGGCATCGATTCTTCGAGATTTGTCCTGACCTGTTTTGTATTGCTTCGTACGACGGCTATTTCCTGCGCGTCAACAAGAATTTCACGAAGGTGTTGGGGTATTCGGAATTCGAACTGATCTCCAGGCCGTTCCTGGAAATGGTGCATGAGGAGGATCGAAGTCGAACGATTAACGCGATGAGCGTATTGCTCGAGGGGCGACCCGTGACCCGTTTTCGAAATCGATATCGCAACGTCGTTGGAGACTATGTGACCTTGGAATGGACGGCGAAATCGGTCCAAGACGAACGTATCATCTTCGCTGTTGCACGGGATGTCTCCGCGGATGACACGATTGAGAACGCCACAGTGGCGCAGACCTGAAGTCAGTTTTTTCCCAAGAAAGTCACCCTCCCTCGGCAATGCAGTGAAGCATTTTCGTCCGATCGGAGCTTGCCTCCGACGGACGCCGTTTTGGCGAACTACATGTGCGGCTTAGACCTTAAAGTACTTCACTTCGCTCCCGCCTCGACCGCC